>JAOULB010000435.1 GCA_029882235.1 Gammaproteobacteria bacterium
AATAACAAACAGGATAATATTCTGGCTTGACGAAATTTCTTCCGGTTTTAAATCTGCAAGGGGCAGATAGCCATTAGCAGGTCCCGCCATGGCCTCAAGTAAGCTACTCATCAAATTGACAAGCGACCCGTCAGTATAATTTGGCAAGGGCATTTTACCGCTTCCACCCCGGGACAAATGAGGAGCCTGTGATTATAACAGCATGTGATTTTCACTGCTTTGAGTTATTTTTAAGCAAATGACCATTTCATATAATCAAATTGATTAAATTTTGTACGATTTGAACATTTATGATGGGATTTTAACAAAAAAAAACCCTCCAACATCGTTTACGGAGGGCAGTGTGGGGGGTTCATTATTATTATTATGAAGACGTATCTTATGCTTAATTGAACTAATGTCAAGAGCGTTAGATCTTTGTGATCAAAATTATAAAAAAGTCCGACTGAATGCCGGACTTAAATCTATCAAACACAAGCAATATTAGTGAATTTCAATATTGCGTTTATTCTTTTTTAACTTTGGTACTGTAAGTGTTAACACCCCATGTTTGAATTCCGTCTTTGCCTTATCGACATCGACTTCTGCAGGAAGAACCATTGTTCGCGCAAATGCGCCATGAGAAATTTCTGAACGGTAATAATTGTCTTTTTCCTCTTTCTCTTCTGCAGTAGTACTGCCTTTGATCACAACGGTGTTGTCGGTCATGGAAATATCCAGATCTTCTTTATTTACGCCGGGTAATTCTGCCTTGACCACAATTTCTTTATCACGATCTATTACATCCATACGTGGCATTTTACCGCCGAAGGGTGTCGCGAGGTGACTCCATTCAGGCATTTCCCAGTGCAAGGGTTGCATCCAGTTTCGATGGAAGAAGTGATCAAACATACGATTCATTTCTTCAAATGGACTGAGCTTATTAGATGCTGGTTCCTGTCTGGTTTCAATGGGAGTGACGTTGGTGCTTTCAGTTTGTTTCTCTGCATGTGCCATAGCATGTCCTCCTTTGTTGCGTGTTGAACATACCTTCTCTATTGAAAAACTAGCACTCTACGGAGAATAGTGTATTGATCCTGGTCAGCTAAAATAGAAATAACAGCTCCCGCCCCTCTCGGGGCGGTCTCTGAACTACTCAAGAAAACTATTTAATTCGTTAAGAACTTAAAGCAAAGGATTCGTGGTGTTTAACCTTACCCTTACGCTGAGCAATATAATCTTCAAGCTGACGGCGTGTGGCATCGAAGGCATCACGAACAGCAACATAGACATCTTCATGCGCCTTGTTCTGCCCCGGATGACGACTCACCACGATTTCTGAGCCCGGCACAGTAACATCGATCTTGACCTGATAGGTCGAGCCTTTGTAGTGATGCTTATGCGGTGCTTCAATTGTCACTTTGCAACCAATGATTTTATCGACGAATCGCTCCAGTTTTCCGGCACGTTCACGCACCTTGGCTGCGACTGATTCTGATGGACTTACATTACGGAAAGTAATTTCCAGGGGTACTTGCATATTTTAATCCCTCCTATGTGTGACTTAACCGTAGCGCGGCCCATAGGTGGAACAAATGATCTAGATCAAGTTCTGTTGCGCTCGATACAAACCAATGATTGTTTTTGCATCTTTTATCTTGCCGGAGCCTGCCCAGCTAAGCGCCTGCTGAAAATCGAGCCAATGTACCTCCATGACTTCATCCGCATCATGACAGGCCTCTGTCAGATTTAACCCAGTAGCAAGATAAAGATAAATCGTTTCCTGAAGCACACCGGGTGAGGTCAATATCTCGCCTAATTCGATCCAGTCCTGTGCAGATACGCCGGCTTCTTCTTTTAACTCACGTTGTGCCGTCGTCAACGGGGGTTCATC
>JAOULB010000095.1 GCA_029882235.1 Gammaproteobacteria bacterium
ATTTACCTTGCGCAAATCTTTTAATACATTCACCGCGAGATTATGGCTATCTTCGATGGTCGCGTTTTGCGCCATGTCGAATAATACCATCTTGGTGAGATCGTCCTTGTCATCCAGGTTAACCCCACCAATCATATCCGAGCTATTTTCACTATCGGCCAGGAACTGTGCGGCATCACTACTCGACTTACCATCTGAAAGAATATAAACAGAAGAGCCATGCGCCTGGGGTCGATTAAAGGCATCGGCATGAATTGAAATAAATAAATCGGCCTGATGTTTACGCGCAATATTGACGCGTTTCTTTAGTGGCAGGAAATAATCGCCGGTACGGATCATGACAGCCTTCATACCACGTTCTTTATTCACCAACTGTTGCAGCTTTTTCGCAATCTTGAAAACGACGTCTTTCTCGCGTGTGCCACGACGTCCAATTGCACCGGGGTCTTCACCACCATGACCGGCATCAATCGCGATAATGACATCTCTGGAGCGTTGTGGAATGACATGCTTTTTCACTGGGGCTGGCGCGGTGCTATCACCATCAGCTTCAAGATCGATCACCAGCCGGTGGCCATAGTTCTGATGCGGCTTGAGCACAAAGCTCTTTGGCCGGATCGCACTTTTCATATCCAGCACGACACGGAGGTCATTGCCATTGCGACGCCCATGGCGAATCGAGCGAATGTGTCCCTGCGCCTGAGGCAGATTTTTTAGATACGAAGCCAGATGGGCATTACTTAAATCGATGACGATGCGTTCAGGTTGATGCAGGGCAAACAGCGCGTGTTCTACCGGGCCGCTCAGATCAAAAACCAGCCGAGTATTATCCGGGGCGGGCCACATACGTACACTCTTGATCGACACTGGCGCAGCCTCAGCCACAGCAGTTAGCAGGCCGAATAGCAGACCTATGACGATCAGATTTTTGTGCATTTCCAGCATCCCCTTTATCCCAAACGAACCAATACCTTATATTGTGCAATATCGAGGGATTTTTTCAAGCAAAATTTCCATATTTTTTATATAGATAGGAGATAAACCTCTGATCAAATCTAGGATTTGGCTCTGGGGGATCAGTCAGTGAACCGCTCCAGCACTGTTTCACCCTGTTTCGAGCAGGCCTCAAGTGTCACGTCTCGACCCGCGGGCTGGTATTGAATACGGATATTGAGATCGGCCTCAGGCAGCCAGCCCTGGCCTCGCTCGGGCCATTCGACCAGACAAATATTCTCAGCAGAAAAATAATCTCGCGCACCGGCGTATTCAAGCTCCTCAGCATCGGCGAGGCGATAAAGGTCGAAGTGATAAATCTGCTTGCCTGCCACTTCATAGGGCTCGACCAGGGTATAGGTCGGGCTCTTCACCTTACCCTGATGGCCGAGTGACTGCAGTAGCCCCCGAACCAGAGTTGTCTTGCCCGCACCGAGATCACCATATAAATAAATGGTGGCACCCGAATCAGAAAGACCTGCGGCAATACTGGCACCCAGATTCAGTGTTGCTTGCTCATCTGCAAGATTGATTGATAGCGTTTTCATGGGTTCACCCGCCGACGAATAGGCAACATCAGGTCACTGGCCAGTAGACCTCGCTCACCCGTTTTCTGCACAACATCATCGGCAGCCAGACTATGTACACACACACCCAGCTGTGCTGATTTCGATAAAGACAGGTCCTGCGCACAGAGCCCCGCGATCACCCCCGTCAACACATCACCCATGCCGCCCGTGGCCATACCCGGGTTGCCATAGGGACAAATGCCGGTTGGCCCAGATTCTGTCTGTACCAATGTGCCTGCACCTTTGAGCACCACTATGCCACCATATTTAGACTGAATTTCGCGCGCAGCCGCGAAGCGATCGGCCTGCACCTGCTGGCTGGTCTGCCCCAATAAACGGGCGGCCTCACCGGGATGGGGGGTCAGTATCCAATTCGATTGTGAGCGGGGATCCGCCGCCAGTAAATTCAGTGCATCGGCATCGACGACCAGTGGCAGTTCGGATTCAAGCGCGGCATTAAAAAGGGCTTGCGCCCAGTCGCTCTGGCCCAGACCGGGCCCAACGGCAATAACACTGGCCTTTGCCAGCAATGGTTTGAGTTGTGCGGCCGTTTCAATGCCATGACTCATTAGCTCAGTACGATCGGTGTTGATGACGCTGGCATGCGCAGCTCGAGTGGCCAGACTCACCAGCCCGGCACCTGTACGCAAAGCCGCCTCACCGGCCAGTTGTAATGCCCCGGTAAAACCTTGTTCCCCACCGATCACCAGCACATGGCCATGCTGACCTTTATGGGAAGAGCGAGAACGCGGTGCTAGATGCTGGATCAGATCCGTATAATCGAGCTGCACGGCTGATGGTTCAAAGCCGTCATACACTGCTGTTGGTATCTGCAAATCATCAAAGTGCAATTGGCCACAATACTCTGGCCCATCGCCAGTCAACAGGCCCTGCTTCATTCCAATAAAGGTAATGGTCTGCTCCGCCTTGATGGCGACACCCAGCACAGCGCCGGTATCGGCACTCAGGCCAGAGGGGGTATCCACGGCCAGCGCCGGTGTGCCACTGGCATTGACCTGCTCGATGATCTGACGGTAGTGATCACTCACCTCACCATGCAGTCCTGTACCCAGCATGGCATCGACAATGACATCGAAGCAGCGGCAATTCGGGCACTCTCCTGTCTGTGCGACAACATCGGTTTCCGCCAGACGCTCCGCCATGAGTTTTGCATCACCCTTGAGGCGATCTGCATCTCCGATTTGATAAAGACTGACCACTAATCCCTGCTGTCTGGCCAGACGCGCGATAACATAACCATCTCCGCCATTATTGCCTGTGCCGCAGAGCAGCAGAATTTTCTGTGCCTGTGGCCAACTCTGGCGTAATACATTGAAGGCCGCCTCGCCTGCCCGTTCCATTAGGGTTGCACCTGGAATATTGTGTTTCTCAATGGCACACTGATCCAGCTCGCGGACCTGCTGGGCACTAAACAGATTAGGGGGCAATTGGCTCATAGGGCTATCATAGCGGTTATGGCGTCGACACCAAAACCACAGATACTCACTGCAGATGAACTAAAACAACTGGCCGGTCAGATAAAAGACTGGGCGGCTGAACTAGGCTTTCAGCAAACCGGAATCAGCGATACCGATCTGTCTGAGGCAGAGAAAGAATTAAACGCCTGGCTGGCAGCGGGTTACCACGGTGACATGGACTGGATGGCACGTCATGGTACTAAGCGCAGCCGTCCTGATGAGCTGGTGCAGGGAACCGTTCGTATCATCAGTGTCCGCATGGATTACCAAATCGATGAAGACGAGGCACCTGAAACCTTATTAGAGCAAACAAACATGGCCTATGTGTCACGCTATGCCCTGGGTCGTGATTACCACAAGCTGATGCGCAATCGTTTACAAAAACTGGCCGAACAAATCACCGCAAGCATCGGCCCATTTGGTTATCGTGTGTTTGTTGATAGCGCACCGGTACTTGAAAAGGCTATTGCCGCAAAAGCGGGGCTGGGCTGGGTCGGCAAACATACCAACTTACTTCATCGTGACGCGGGTTCCTGGTTTTTTCTTGGCGAGATTTATGTCGATCTACCGCTGCCGGTTGATGAGGCGATCGAAAATCACTGCGGTACCTGTACCAGTTGTATCGATGTCTGCCCAACCAAAGCCATTATTGCCCCGTATCTACTGGATGCACGGCGGTGTATCTCCTATCTCACCATTGAATTAGATGGTTCGATTCCGATCGAATTCAGACCCTTATTGGGAAATCGAATTTATGGCTGCGATGACTGCCAGCTGTTCTGTCCCTGGAATCGCTTTGCCCAGATCAGTCAGGAACAGGACTTTCTGCCCCGCCATCAACTTGATCAGATCAGACTGTTGGAATTGTTTAGCTGGAGTGAAGATCAGTTTCTCAGCAACCTGGCGGGCTCAGCCATCCGTCGTATTGGCTATGAGCGCTGGCTGAGAAATATCGCCATTGCCTTAGGCAACGGCACAAACGATCCCGCTGTCATTAATGCCCTTGAGGAAAAAAGGCAACATCCATCTGTCATCGTCCGTGAGCATGTGGACTGGGCATTGAATGAATTAAGAAAAACCTGAATCAGGCCTCGACATCAAGATTGTTACCGACTGCAGATTCCCCTTCTTCAACTTCGGTTACTTCCGCAGCTGCGGCTTCATCACTTGCCTCTGCGGCTGCATCGGTGGCATTCGGTTTGTCTTTCTTATCCTGGATTACCGCTAAGCCAGCAGTATTTTTAGCCATCTGTACCTGTCGATCCAGCGCATTTAAGGCGGTATTGATTTCATTACCAATTCTAATCATAAAAGTACTCCATAGTGTTTAACGCTGTTCGTACCAATATCAGCTGATACAATGTATGAACGAACAGAACATCACTGACTATGCAAACACCATTCCCAAATCCAACTAAAAGCAACATCAGCGGTCTGATCCTGGCTGGCGGTCAGGCAAAACGCCTGGATAATAAGGACAAGGGCTTGATCTGCCTCAAGGAAAAACCCCTGATCGAATATACAATTGGGGCTCTAAAACCGCAGGTGCAGACACTCATGATCAGTGCAAACCGGAATATCTCTGCCTATCAGGGTTATGGCTTGCCGGTAATCGTAGACGAACAAAGTGATTATCCGGGCCCCCTGGCCGGGATACTAGCGGGGCTGAAAAACATGCAGACCGAATGGCTCCAGTGTGTTCCCTGTGACAATCCGTGGCTGGATCAAAATCTGGTCAACCATCTCTGTGAACAACACACAGATGAATGTTTAGTTGTAACACCACGCTGGCAACAAGGCCTTCAGCCCGTCTATAGTCTACTACATCGTTCCTTAATGGATTCACTGGAACAATTTTTACAACAGGGTCATCGCAAGGTGCAGGACTGGCTCAAACAACAACACCCCTGCATTATCGACTTTGACGAACAATCCAATTTTTCCAACATCAACACGGTTGATGATCTAACTCGGGCCGAACAACAATGAGTATCCAGGCCAGTTGCCCTGTGCTTGGTTTTGCCGCTTATAGCGGTACAGGCAAAACGACGCTGTTAACCCAACTAATTCCTATATTAAAAGATAAAGGCATTCGTATTGGCATGATCAAACATGCACACCATAACTTTGATATCGACAAACCCGGCAAGGATAGTTATGAGTTGCGTAAAGCCGGTGCTGAACAAATGCTCATCGCCTCACAAAAACGCTGGGCCCTGATGGTCGAAACAGCAGACCAGCAAACTGATCCGGATCTCCAGATGCTAATTAATCAGCTTGATCAGGACAAACTCGATTTGATTCTGGTTGAAGGTTTCAAACATGTGCCCTTTGCAAAAATTGAGTTGCACCGACCGGATACTGGCAAAGAACTCATTTTTCCCAATGATGACAGTATCGTGGCGATTGCAACGGATCAGGCCGATGTTATGCAAACTTCTTTACCGATTCTGGATATTAATAACCCTGCGATGATCGCAGACTTTGTGCTTGAATTTATACAACAGACTGGATCATCTTCATCAGTTACTGGATAATTTTATTTTCACCCAACAAGACTCCCACTTATGAATAAACCCATCCCCGTAAATGTAAATTGTGATAACGATAACGGCTGGCTTACTGTTGAGCAGGCGCGCAGCAGAATGTGCGATAGTGTAAATGTTGTTGATGGTTTCGAACGTGTCGCCATTCGCGATAGCCTCAATCGTATTCTCGCTGAAGATGTGATCTCCCCCATTAATGTTCCGCCGTATGACAATTCTGCAATGGATGGTTATGCCGTGCTTACAAGCGACATCCCCTCCAGTGGTGAAACCACACTGAAAGTCACAGGCGAATCTTTCGCAGGTATTCCTTTCACTGGTGAAGTTAAATCGGGTGAAACCATTCGTATTATGACTGGTGCAAAAATTCCAACGGGTGCGGACTGTGTCATTATGCAGGAACAGGTTCAACGTGATGGCGATATAATTTCTATTGGTTCTGGTCATACCAAGAATCAGAATATTCGTTTCATTGGTGAAGATATAAAACAGGGCGGCGCTGCGTTAACCCCTGGTAAAAAGATCGACGCTGCCGAACTTGGTCTACTGGCCTCACTGGGTATTCCAGAAGTCACAGTTAAGCGAAAACTGCGTGTTGCCTTTTTCTCAACCGGCGATGAACTACGGGCCGTTGGCGAAACACTTGGTGAAGGTCAAATCTACGACAGTAACCGTTATACCATTTACGGCATGTTAAAAAGGCTTGATGTTGAACTCATTGATATGGGCGTCATCCCTGATGATCGACAAGCGATTGAAGATGCCTTTAATACCGCCGCATCACTGGCCGATGCAGTCATCACCTCAGGCGGTGTTTCTGTTGGTGACGCCGATTATGTAAAAGAAACATTAGATAAGCTTGGCGCAATTAACTTCTGGAAAATTAGTATGAAGCCCGGCAAGCCGCTGGCCTTTGGTAAAGTGAATCATGCCACCTTCATTGGTCTACCCGGCAACCCCGTGTCAGTGATGGCAACTTTTTACCAGTTTGCGCTGCCCGCATTACAACGCATGATGGGACAAACTGATGTCGAACCTGTCATTGTTAAAGTCCCGTGCAAATCTTTGCTGAAAAAACGTCCCGGTCGCACTGATTTTCAACGCGGTATTTTAACTCGCAATGAGAATGGCGAGCTGGTTGTTGATGGCGCAGGTATGCAGGCTTCACATATCCTTAGCGGTATGAGTAAGGCCAACTGTTTTATTATCCTGCCGGCCGAGTCTGGCAATATTGAAGCGGGTTCGCTTGTTGATGTGCAGCCATTTAATGGTCTGTTCTAAGTCGAATTCGTTTACTTCATCGGAGCCAGTTCCGACCAGTTGCCTTCAGGTAAAAATTCGGCTTCATTTTTAATCGCAGTGGCCTGTTGATGTTGACCAAGCGCTACAAGTATCTGGCTTTTTAATAATAACGTCTCCCTGGCACTTGCCCGTAACTCAAGCGCCTTGTCGACCGCCTGCATCGCTTTTTTGTTTTCACCACCGAGATGATAGGCCATCGCCAGATTGTGATAACCTTTTTGATAAACAGGGTCGATGGTAATCGTTGCAGTAAAATGTTTGATTGCTTTATCTAACTCACCGCGTTGCGCATAGATGACCCCAAGATCATCGTTTGCCTCGGCATTATTCTTATCCAGTTCAATTGCACGCAGAAAATCCTGTTCTGCATTTTCACGATCACCCTTCCATAAATAACGCACGCCTCGCTTGGTATATGCTCTTGAGTTATTCGGCTTGCGCTTAATGAATTCAGATAAATCTGCAATACCTTTATCAATCATACCGACACGGCCATAGGCCATGCCGCGACCAAACCAGGCCTGACTTGCATCCTTATCAATTTTTAAGGCCTGATTATAATCATCAATGGCTTTATCAAAATCATGCAGATGAAACCAGGCATCGCCACGTTTAATATATAAGCTGGCATTGTTC
>JAOULB010000436.1 GCA_029882235.1 Gammaproteobacteria bacterium
TTTACCAAAGAATGATTTTGAATTGCTTTACAACGGACTGTTGCGGATTGTCGATCAGCTTAGAAATCGGGTTGCAGCAAAGATTCTTTATATCGAAGATTCAAAAAGCATTGCAGAAATGACCATCGCCATCATGACAAACATGGGCCTACTGATTGATCATTACGTCAACGGTGAACAGGCAATACAGGCCTTTTATGCTAATAACTACGACCTGGTTATTACCGATATCTTTGTCGAAGGCAAACTTAATGGCGCTGATATTGTCAACGCTATACGAAAAACTGAAACGCGCAAATCAAGAACCCCAATCCTGGCTATCTCAGGACAGAATGACATACAAATGCGACTGGATGTTTTGAACAATGGCGCTAATGACTTTATCAGCAAACCTATCCAGGAAGACGAATTCTGTGCACGAACAAATAATCTGATTGCCCTAAAAAGGTTGTTTGATCAAGTTGATGGACAGCAAAAGAAACTATTTGAAATGGCCATGACAGATCAGTTAACCAAACTATATAACCGTCATAGCCTTACCGAAATGGCACCTAAATATATCAGCGATGGGATTCGACATAATTTCGACGTGAGTCTATTGGTCATCGATCTAGATCACTTCAAACAGGTTAATGATACCTATGGTCACGCCACAGGTGATATCGTATTACACCAGATAGGCAAATTATTAAAGCAACTATCCCGTAAAGAAGATTTTGCCGCTCGCTTTGGTGGTGAAGAATTTGTCATGTTATTGTGCCATTGCCATATCAGTCACGCCCTCGAAAAGGCTGAAATGATTCGCCAAAAAATTGAAGCACTCAAACCAGCTGGTCTTGTTATAACGGCGAGTATAGGTGTTGCATCAACAGGACAGGATAAAACAATGGACTTTAATAAATTGTTTGAGAAGGCCGACAAGGCGGTTTACGATGCCAAGCATAGTGGTCGAAACCAGGTTCAGTTCAGTAGCTCAAATAAAGCCGCCTGAGTCATTTAACCAGTTTAAGATTGGGGCGCGTCGTCTTCTTATCTGATGAAGCACCGGAGTTATCGTCACCGCCGTCATTATCGGATTCATTAAACACCATACCCTGACCATTTTCCTTGGCATAAATAGCCATCACGGCGCTAACAGGAAAACTGACATTGGTGGGGCTACCTGAGAAACGGGCACTGAAATTAACGGCATCATTGCCTAATTCAAGACTGGAGACCGCGCGTGGTGCAATATTCAGAACGATCTTACCGTTATCAATATATTGAACGGGTACATGCACATCATCATTACGGGCATTAACCAATACATATGGCGTCATCTCATTATCGACAATCCATTCATATATAGCGCGTAACAGATAGGGCTGGCTGGGTAGCATGGAACTCACCGGGATATTTCACTTAAGCTATGTTTTATCAAAAAATCGACTGAAATTACAGCCTAAATGGCAATTTTGAGCAAAATCGTCCTAAAAATAAAACGGCCCGAACGAATCGGGCCGTCTGAACTATATATTCCAGGCTTCAGGCGATTTGACGTAATTCCCGCTCACCTTCGGTCAGACTGGTCTGAAAAGACTCCCGTTCAAACATGCGTTCGGCATAGTCGAGCAAGGGTTTCGCGACAGCGGGTAATTCAATCCCAAATTGCGGTAAACGCCACAACATCGGTGCCAATGCGGCGTCCATTAACGTAAATTCATCACTCAGGAAAAACGGCTTCTGATCAAATATTGGCGAGGCCCCGACCAGACTATCACGTAATTCTTTACGTACCCGATCTACATCCTTGCCCCCTTCCAGAATGGTATCAACCATCTTGTACCAGTCCCGTTCAATACGATGCAGCATCAAACGATTACGTG
>JAOULB010000437.1 GCA_029882235.1 Gammaproteobacteria bacterium
GTTTGGTGTTAAACCGGAGCGTATTGTTGATTATCTTACCCTGATTGGTGACACGGTTGATAACGTTCCCGGCGTCCCCAAGGTGGGGCCGAAGACTGCAGTGAAGTGGTTAACAGAATACAAAACACTCGACAAGATCATGGCGAAGGCCGATGAGATCAAGGGCAAGGTCGGTGAAAACCTGCGCGATACCCTGGAGCAACTGCCGCTATCACGTGAACTTGTGACAATTAAATGCGATGTTGAACTGGACGAGTCACCGACAACACTTAAGGCAAAACCAGCGGATACAGATAAACTTATCAAACTCTATCAGGAGTTTGAATTTAAAAGCTGGTTGAAAGAACAGCTGGGAAATCAAAACAACGATTCAAATCAAAACGATGATCCCCTAGATGAAACTGATCCAGCACCATCCGCTGATAAGGGTAAGTACACTACGATTTTTACCAAAAAGGATCTGGACAAGTGGATAGAAAAATTATCAAAGGCCAAACTGTTTGCCTTTGATCTGGAGACCACCAGTCTCGATTACATGCAGGCCGAGATCGTGGGTTTGTCGTTTAGTGTTAAAGAAGGCGAAGCGGCCTATGTCCCCGTCGCACATGACAGCATGGGCGATGTCGATGCAGGCAAACAACTGGATCGCAATGAAGTACTGGGTTTATTAAAACCTTTACTCGAAGACCCTGCCCAACACAAAGTCGGCCAGAACCTGAAGTATGATAAAAACGTACTGGCCAATTACGATATCGATATGCAGGGTATTGTCTATGACACCATGCTGGAGTCCTATGTACTCAATAGCACGGCCACGCGTCACAATATGGATACCCTGGCATTAAAGTATCTGGGCTATAACACCATTCACTTTGAAGACATCGCAGGCAAAGGCGTGAAGCAACTGACTTTTAATCAGGTTGAGATCAAGGTTGCTGCCGAGTATGCGGCAGAAGACGCCGATGTAACATTAAGATTACACAATGAACTCTGGCCACGACTGAAAAAAATACCAAGCCTGGAAAAAGTCTTTCATGATATTGAAATGCCACTGTTACCGATCCTGTCAAAGATTGAGTGTCAGGGTGTGTTGATCGATACCAAACTTTTAAATACGCAAAGCACACAACTGGCCAGGCGCTGTGATGAGCTTGAAAAAGAAGCCTATACCGTTGCCGGTGAAGAATTTAATCTGGGTTCACCCAAACAGATCCAGAAAATATTTTTTGAAAAGCTTGGTCTACCGATCATTGCCAAAACACCCAAAGGTGCACCATCCACGGCAGAAAATGTGTTGCAGGAACTGGCGCATGATTATGAATTGCCCAAGTTGATCCTGGAACATCGCAGCCTGAGTAAACTTAAATCAACCTATACCGATAAACTGCCGGATCAGATTGAAGCAAAAACCGGACGCGTGCATACCTCCTATCATCAGGCGGTAGCGGCGACAGGTCGTTTATCCTCTTCGGATCCTAATCTACAAAACATTCCCATCAGAACCGAAGAAGGTCGTCGCATACGCAAGGCCTTTATTGCCGCGCCGGGACATAAACTCATCGCAGCCGATTATTCGCAAATTGAGCTGCGTATCATGGCGCATCTCTCCGGTGATAAAGGTTTACTCAAGGCCTTCACGGAAGGTGAAGATGTACATCGCGCCACAGCAGCCGAGGTATTTGGCGTTGCGCCGGAAGAAGTTAGTTCTGATCAACGTCGTTCCGCCAAGGCGATCAACTTTGGGTTGATCTATGGCATGTCGGCCTTTGGTCTGGCCAAACAACTCGATGTCGAACGCGGTGAAGCTCAGTCGTATATCGATCTCTACTTCTCACGTTATCCCGGCGTCAAAGACTACATG
>JAOULB010000096.1 GCA_029882235.1 Gammaproteobacteria bacterium
ATGATATGGCCATTTTTATGCCTAAAAACAGCAAAAAATTGGCTGTTTTAGCTCAAAATTTCATTTTTTTCAGTAAAGGCTGGTTTTCAATAATCAGTCAAATGTCGATTTTGAGGCTAAGGTGATTTAACGGGCCGGGGTTTTCGATCCTGGTCGATCGCGACATAGGTGAGGAGGGCATGGGCCACTTTAATACACTCATAGTGAGTTTGGTGCCGCTCAGAAAAGGCTTCGACGGATACCTGAATTGATGTGGTGCCGATTTTTTTTATTTCAGTAAATATACTTAGAATATCTCCGACAAGCACTGGCTTAATAAACTCAAATTCATTGACGGCAACAGTGACAACGCGACCATTAGCTTCACCAAAGGCGGCAACACTACCCGCTATATCGACCTGTGACATCAGCCAGCCACCAAATATGTCGCCCATCGCATTTGTATCCGCCGGCATGGCCATAACACGAATGGTTACCTGACTATCTTTTGGTAGCGAGTTCGTCTCCATTTAGTGGCCGGAGTAGAGCTGCTCGACTTCGGTAGCAAACTTTTCCAGAATTTTGTTACGCTTCAGGCTCATCTTGGGCGTAATTAAACCTTCTTCAATGCTCCAGGGTTCGAGCATACAATGCACTTTCGGAATTTTAGCATAGCCAGGGAAACCACCAAGCTGTGCGGCAACGCGGCTAACTATTTTTGCTGATGCAACTTCGTTATTAAGTTGGCCTGCATCATCAGAAGGTAATTTTAATTCTTCAGTTAATTCTTTCCAGTGATCAGCATTAAGCACAAGCAAAGCGGTGAGATAGGGTTTGCCTTCGCCGATCACCATCACTTGTTCGAATAATGAATCATTGGCAATGGCCATCTCGATATCCGTGGGCGGTACTTTCTCGCCATTGGCGAGCACAATAATTTCTTTGATTCGCCCAGTGATATAGATATGTTCTCTATCGATTCGGGCAATGTCTCCGGTATGTAACCAGCCATCGGCATCAATGGTTTCTTTTGTGGCCTGTTCATTTTCCCAGTAACCGAGCATGACATTATCACCCTTAACTAATAACTCATCCCGATCGCCCAGTTTAACCTGCACGCCGGGAAGTACTTTGCCGACACTGGCTGGTTCGTTATCATCAAGTCGATTTGTACAGACAATAGGGCTAGCCTCAGTCATACCATACCCCTGACTAATATCAAGTCCCAAACCGATAAATGTTTGCGCAATATCAAATGTTAATGGTGCACCACCGCTTATCGCCAGACGCATGTTGCCACCGAGTTTAGCCATAATTTTTTTGGCGACCAGGAGATTTAAAATTGGCCATAACAGCAATTTCGGATGAAAAGAAGCCTTTCTCTGACTGACCTGATAACGATGCCAGCCTACATCAACTGTTTTGGCAAATAATTTTTGCGCAATAGGTGATTTTTTTGCGAGCTGATCTTTTATTTTATTTCGAACGCGCTCAAAAATGCGCGGCACGGTAACCAACACAGTAGGGCGAATGGTTGTCAAATCTTCTGCCAGCTGTTCAATCGAACGCGCATAACTAGTTGTTGCGCCGGCGATCATCGCCATGTAATAACCTGCAGTGCGTTCAAACATATGTGATAAAGGTAAGAAAGATAAAAACTGATCAGTGGTATAAAATGTGTCACACTGACTTGCTGCATAAGCATTTGAAAGTATATTCAAATGACTGAGCATGACGCCTTTTGGTCGACCTGTTGTGCCTGAGGTATAGACAATGCTGGCCAGTGCCTGTTTATCAATGGTTGGTTGTTCAAGTGCTGGCGCTGTATCGGGTAGCCAGTCATCAGCGGTTTTCAGTCGTGCTTCATCTGAACCCTGAATACTATTAATACTTACAAACCGTTTAACGCTTCCAAATTGACCAATGGATTGTTTCAAACCGTCCCATTGTTCCTGTGTTTCGAAAACAATGAGTTTGATATCTGCGTTTTGTGCGATATAGCCAATATTATCAGCGCGATCATTGGTATAAAGTGGAACGACGACAAGCCCTAACACAAGCGCGGCCTGCTCAAACTTAACCCAGTTAGGGCAGTTGCGCATCATGATGGCAACGCGATCGCCATACTCAAGGTTTTCTGATTTTAATGCAGCTTTCCAACGAGCGATTTCGGTTGCCATATCTTTCCAGCTTAAATCAACCCAGGCACTTTGTTTTGAGTCAAACTGTCGATAAGCGATGCTATTTGGAGAACGCTGTGCACGTTTGTAAAATAAGCCAGGTAAGCTAACGGCTTCTTCTGCTGTTATTGTATCTATGTTAGCCATGTCTTTTCCTCCCTAAAATTATATTTGTTGCCACCCTTGGTCTGCCTTAAATCTCGGCCCGTGTCGGTGTTCCAGTTGTTCTAATAATTTTACCACCTGATCCTTTCCTCTTGATTCGATGTAGTGGAAAGGTCCACCCCTAAATGGGGCAAAGCCCGTACCAAAAATTATACCTGCATCGGCAAGATCAGCATCATCGACTACTTTATCACGTAAACAGGCTACAGCTTCATTGATAAAACGTAATATTAAACGTTCCTGAATATCGGTTGGTGGTTTGTAGCCTTTAGGTACAGCAGGTTTTACTGGTTTACCATCCTTAAATGTATAAAAACCCCGTCCAGATTTTTTACCCAGCCGGCCTTTTTCAACCATTTTGCGTAAGCGATCAGGTACTGAGATATCCATATGTTCGGATAAAATTTCTGCAACTTTTAAACATATATCAAGCCCAACCGTATCCGCCAGTTCAATTGGGCCCATGGGCATACCAAATTCCAGGGCTTCGTCATCAATAACTTTCAGCGGTATTTTTTCGTCGGCAAGGATGACGGCTTCGATTAAATAAGGCATTAACACACGATTCACTAAAAAGCCCGGTGTACTGGTGACGGGTAAGGGTAGGCGATCGATACGCCGGGTAAATGCAGCCGCATTTTTTAAAACCTGATCGTCGGTTTTTTTGCTGTGCACAATTTCGACCAGTGGCATCATTGCGACAGGGTTAAAGAAATGCAGGCCAACAAGGCGTTCAGGTTTCTTAAGTATTGTATTTAATTCATCAAGTGGGATGCTGGATGTGTTTGTTGCAATAATGGCGTCTTTTTTAAGCTTGGGTTCGATTTCAGAAAACAAATTGCGTTTGACTTCTGGATCTTCGAAAATGGCCTCAATGATGATATCGGCGCGTACCAGACCATCACCTTTGATATCAGGCACCAGGCGATCAAGTGCAGCTGTGATTGAGCGACGATCTTTAAGTTTCTTTGTATAGAGTTTATTTGCGCGTTGTAGAACCTTTGACAGTGTTTCCATTTGCCTGTCTTGCAGGGTAACTTTAAACCCTCGGAGTGCGCACCAGATAGCAATATCGCCACCCATAACACCACCACCAATGACGTGTACATGCGTGGGCTTATAGTCTTCCGTGCGTCCCAGCGATTTTAGTCGTTCATTCAGCAAGAACACACGAATTAGATTTTGGGCTGTTTTGCCAATAATCAACTCAGCGATGGAATTGATTTCCTCTTCCAGCATAAACTCCGGATCGTCATAACAGCGTACCCAGAGATCAATAATGGCATAGGGAGCAGGGTAATGAGCACGCATCGCCTTTTTGGCAACTTGCTTGCTCATATATTTTGCAATCCAGGGACGGACCTGATTATGATTTAAAATCTTGTTCCAGAAGGGTAACTTAAAGGGTTTGGGTGGTTTAGCGATAATACTACGCGCAGCATTAATATGATGTCGTTTTGGCGTTGCAAAATTAACCAGACCGATCTTTTTGGCTGCTTTCGCAGACAGACTGCGGCCTGTCAACATGGCATTGAGTCCATTAATTACACCAACCTGTCTAATCATGCGTACCGTGCCACCAAATCCTGGGTGGATGCCAAGGCGGACCTCGGGTAAACCTAGACGGGTTGAGAGTTCGGTATCGGCCACGCGATAACGACAGGCCAGCGCCAACTCAAGTCCACCACCGAGACAGAAGCCGTGGATTAGCGCGACGGTCGGACAGCGTAAGGATTCAATAGCATTAAAAACACGGTGGCCACGTTGTATGGCTTCGAGCGCCTGTTCTTTGGTTTCAATATGGGTGAATTCATGTACATCAGCACCAGCGATAAAGCCGCTGTCTTTATCCGAAAGAAAAACGACACCCTTTGGTGATGCTTTAGTAACTTCCGTGATAATGGCATCAAGTTCTTCTAGTACCTCGCTAGAGAGCACATTGGCAACACTGTCTGCTTTGTCGAGATGTAACCAGATGATGCCTTCATCATCCGATTCAACTTTCCAGTTTTTATAATTATTGCTCATAGTTTTGGATTATCCTCTTTCCACCAGCATGGCGCCACCCTGGCCACCACCAATACACAAACTGGCCATGCCGCGTTTTGCTTTATTGCGCTCAAGAACATGTAATAGATGAAGAACAATACGTGCTCCGCTGGCACCAACAGGGTGGCCAATGCTGACACCACCGCCATCTACATTAAGATGTGTCTGATCTAATGATCCCAGTGTCTCACTCAATCCTAATTCTTTTGCGCAGTACTCTTTGTCCTCCCACGCAGCAAGACAGGAAAGAACTTGTGCGGCAAAGGCTTCGTTAATTTCCCAGTAATCAATATCTTTTAGCGCGAGTGAATTCCGCTGCAAAATAGGTGTTACCGCATGAACAGGCCCTAAGCCCATTTGTGCAGGCTCGAGCCCAGCCCAATGCGTATCGATGATTTTACCCATCACCGGTAGATTATATTTTTTAACAGCATCGGCACTGGCCAGAATTAACATTGCGGCGCCATCTGTAATCTGCGCACTATTTCCTGCCGTGACATTGCCAAAAGGTTTATCAAACACCGGTTTTAATTTGGCGAGTTTCTCAACACTTGAGTCGCGACGCAAACCATCATCTTCGGCGTAGTGATGTCCTTTGCTATCGTAAATGGGTTCAATCTCATCGAGATGACCTTCATCCTGTCCTTTGGCAAGTTTTTGATGGCTGGCTACGGCAAACTCATCCATCTGTTGGCGATTTATGCCAAAACGATGTGCAATATTCTCAGCTGTTTGTCCCATAGAGAGACCCACAACGGGATCAGTGAGTCCGCGCAATAAACCAATAATTGGGACAAAAAACTTTGGTCTTAATTGAGTGAGTGCCTTGAGCTTTTGTTGCCACGAACGTGCGCCCATCCAGGCTCCAAGCCAGCCGACCATTGAGTTATTTAATAACACAGGTGCATGGCTCATTGATTCAACTCCACCAGCGAGAACAATATCAGAACGGCCCATAGCGATCTGCATGGCTGCACAGTCAAGTGCCTGCAAACCTGATGCACAATTGCGTTGTACCGTCCAGGCAGGGACATGCTTGCCACAGCCTAAACGTAAGGCAATGACGCGAGCGATGTTGGCTTCATCCGGGCCTGGCATGACACAGCCAACAATGACTTCATCAATGTCAGTCGGTTCAAACGAAAGACGGGAGAGTAGAGGTCTTGCGCAGCCTACAGCAAGATCCGCAGCAGGGAAGGGGCCCGGTTTGCCTTTGGCTTTTAAAAATGGGGTACGACTGCCATCAACAATAAACACCTCGCGACCAGTGCCTAAAGAACTGGTGGATTTGCTTTCTGTTGTTTTTTCCTGTGGCTCGCTTGTCGTACTTGATGATGTCTTTTTTTTGCTTGTTGTTTTTTTACTCACTGCCACGTTTAGTTCTCCTTGCCGAGGTCGTGTGGGAAGTCATCGACCTGAATGACCTCACTGCGTGCGGCTTCAGCCTCACGAAGTAATTTTGCTTCATCTTTTGTTATTGCTTTGTCAGCAACAGCTTTATCAATTAACCCATCCATACCCGTAATGCCTGGATCAAAACCGCGGGTTGCTTTACGTAGACGTTTTTCTATTTCTTCGGTCTGCACGACCTTGATCAGCGCATCATCCAGTAAGGCAACCTGATCTTGCGTACCTTTCGGCGTGTACATGCCGACAGTTAATCGATCACGCGCTTCTGAGGGGCTCAAAATAATGCTCGCAACCTCATGCCCAAGTTTGTCGCTGGGCTGCATGAAGCATCGACCCCACGGGAATACAAGCCAGCGCAGGATATACATCACAGGCCGATAGGGCATGTTTTTCATGAAACCATCAAGTGCAGTTTGAATGTTATACAGACATTGATCGCAGCTCCAACGAAGTAGGGGGATATCTTCCTTCGGGCAACCCTGATCTTCAAAACGTTTTAACACAGCAGAGGCAAGATAGAGTTCGCTTAATACGTCACCAAGACGGCCCGATAATTTTTCTCGACGCTTTAATGAGCCACCAAGCATCATCAACGCAACATCGGATACAAAGGCAAAAGCAGAACTCATGCGGGTGAGTTTTTGATAATAGCGGCGGGTTACGTTGTTACCGGGTGCAAGAATGAATCGTCCACCCGTTAAGCCATGAAATAGTGAGCGGCCAAAATTTCGAATAACAAAAAACACATGGGCCGTTAATGCGCGATCGAATTTATATAACCCGATCTTGTGATCAACTTCAGCCATGGCCTCCATTTCCTGGAAAATATATGGATGGCTTCGAATTGCACCCTGACCAAAAATGATCATGCTGCGCGTTAAGATGTTCGCACCTTCTACGGTAATACTAATCGGCACAGCCTGATAGGCGCGGCCAATTAAATTTTTAGGTCCAAGGCAGATCCCTGCACCGCCTTGAATATCCATAGCATCATTAATTATTCGACGCATACCTTCGGTGAGATGATATTTAACAATCGCAGAGATCACGGAAGGTTTTTCACCAATATCCAACCCGCTTAAAGTTAATGTGCGAGCTGCATCCATCATATAAGTTGTACCGGCAATGCGCGCCAGGGCCTCTTCAACACCTTCAAATTTACCGATAGGCATTTTGAACTGACGTCGCACACGGGAATAGGCGCCAATAACACGACAGGAAAGTTTACCCGCGCCTACACTTAAGGCGGGCAATGAGATCGCGCGCCCATCAGACAGACATTCCATTAACATGCGCCAGCCCTGACCTACACGTTCCTGACCACCAATAATCCAGTCGATTGGGATAAACACATCTTCACCCCAGTTTGGGCCATTCATAAAGGCCATATTCAATGGATTATGACGACGACCAATATTCACACCAGGATGGTCTGTGGGAATTAGCGCAAGGGTAATACCGCGATTTTCTTCATCACCAATTAAGTGCTCAGGGTCATAGAGTTTAAAAGCCAGACCTAAAAGCGTCGCAACTGGCCCAAGCGTGATGTAGCGCTTTCGCCATGTGAGTTTTATGCCTAACACATCCTTTTTACCGTCGTAGTCCTGTTTACAGACAATGCCGTAATCGGGAATTGCACCGGCATCACTACCCGCATCGGGTGCAGTTAATGCGAAGCAGGGGATCTCC
>JAOULB010000438.1 GCA_029882235.1 Gammaproteobacteria bacterium
AATCAGTAGTTCATTGGTGGGGGAGAGATCCAGTCCACGCTCACAAATCTCCATGAACTCTTCTTTGTTATAGGCAATACCACCACCACTACCGCCCATGGTAAATGATGGACGCACAACGGTTGGGAAACCAACGGTCTTCTGAATAGTAAGTGCCTCATCCATGGTGTGGGCCACGGCTGCCTTGGGCATATCGAGGCCAATCTTTTCCATCGCAGTACGAAAACGATCACGGTCTTCTGCTTTATCGATGGCATCCTTGGACGCACCGATCATTTCGACATTATGTTTTTTCAAGACGCCAACGCGATCCAGATCCAGCGCACAGTTCAATGCAGTCTGGCCACCCATGGTCGGTAACAACACATCAGGCTTTTCTTTCTCAATAATTTTTTCAACGGCCTGCCAGGTGATGGGTTCGATATATGTTGCATCGGCCATCTCTGGATCCGTCATGATGGTGGCTGGATTCGAGTTCACCAGAATAACGCGGTAGCCCTCTTCCTTCAGTGCCTTACAGGCCTGGGCGCCTGAATAATCGAATTCACAGGCCTGACCAATAACAATGGGTCCAGCACCAATAATGAGAATGGATTCTATGTCTGTTCTTTTGGGCATAATTTTTTACCGCCAAGGCGCAAAGACGCCAAGTTTTTTAATTACAAATTCACTTTTAAATAAACCATCAAATGTAAACAATCAAAGCTATGCATTGTTACAACCAGACAAGCCAATATTTTTCATCTTGGCGTCATGGCGTCCTGGTGGTTCAATTTTTTTTCTGTTCGATCAGCTCAATAAAATGATCAAACAGGGGTGCAACATCATGCGGACCTGGGCTGGCTTCCGGATGCCCCTGAAAACTGAAGGCCGGAACGTCTGTTCTTTCTACTCCCTGCAAGGACTGATCAAACAGGGAACGATGGGTTGCTTTCAGATTGTCAGGCAGTGTTGCCTCATCAACGGCAAAGCCGTGGTTCTGACTGGTGATCATCACCTGTTTACTGGCTTCATCCTGTACAGGATGATTTGCTCCATGATGACCGAATTTCATTTTGATGGTTTTCGCACCACTGGCTAAAGATAAAATCTGGTGGCCAAGACAGATACCAAACATCGGTACCTTACCTGCCATATCCTGTACTGCTTTGATGGCGTAATCACAGGGCTCAGGATCGCCAGGGCCATTTGAGAGAAACACCCCATCGGGTTTAAGTTTCATCACTTCATCGGCCGGGGTTTGAGCTGGTACGACAGTGAGTCGGCAACCTCGATCCACCAGCATTCGCAAAATGTTGCGCTTTACACCAAAGTCATAGGCCACAACATGATGAGGAAGTTTGTCCGTGTCGGCTTCCTGTAAGCCGTTTTCAAGAGACCAGGAACCTTGCGTCCAGTCATAGGATTTATCGGTCGTTACTTCTTTAGCGAGGTCCATCCCTTTCAGACCGGGGAAACCTTTAGCCGCTACAATCGCCGCCGCCTCATCAATATTATCACCTGCGACGATACAGCCATTCTGGGCACCCTTTTCCCTCAGAATACGGGTCAGCTTGCGTGTATCGATATCGGCAATAGCGACTACATTCCGACGAGATAAATAATCGGGTAAAGACTCTTTATTACGCCAGTTACTGGCAATTAAAGGAACATCTCGCACCACCAGTCCACTGGCAAACAGGCCGGTCGCCTCTTCATCTTCTGGGTTGGTACCAACATTTCCGATGTGTGGATAGGTCAGGGTGACAATTTGTTTAGCATAAGAAGGATCGGTGAGAATTTCCTGATAACCGGTCAAAGCGGTATTAAACACCACTTCTCCCACTGTTTGCCCATCAATACCAATGGATTCACCAT
>JAOULB010000439.1 GCA_029882235.1 Gammaproteobacteria bacterium
TTGAGTATGTAAATGGATCGAGAAAGGTAAATAAAAATTACCCGCATTGGGAGCTTCGTAGTCTAAACGGTAGTAATACGGTATATACGATTGTTTTAAAAACAGAGAGCGGTGGAACGCTAACGCTGCATGAATTCCATTATGCCTTAATGGAAGTACGCAAAGGTGGTTATGCAAATCTGAATATGTCGCGAAGCAATACGTCAAGGGACTGTCAGTAAAGGACTTGCTTAGGTAGATAGTACGTCTTTTTCATAGACGTACTATCTGTTTGTTGCAAGAAGCCAGTTAATGCTTAGGGGATCTGGATTTTTCCGCCTGGTACTTCACCCGGCATAACGATTTGTGAGGCCTGTTGTCTTTGTAATTCCTTCGCCTCTTCAATGGTACGTTCAATCGCCTGTTTGGCACCGTCTCCAAAATTCGCAACGGCCTGTTCAAGCGAATCGGCTTCGATTTCAAAACTCAAAGGCATCGGGCCCATGTTGGTCATCATCTGGGTCTGGCCGAGATAAAGTATGGCGCGACTTTCATCGACTTCACCATTGATATTAATTGGGGTCAGACAGCGAATATTGCCGACGCGTCGATCAGTAATGTTTTCTTCGCGGTAGAGACCCGCAGTATCCATTGATATATCCGGTTCCTGGCTCATAGTAATTCCCGTGAATTAGTGGCTGAATCAGCGCAGGGTAACAAAATTATTGTTTGAAGTCAGGTCTGGCTTAGTGTTTCTGGCCTGATTCCGTCAGTGCAAATAACAGACCCTTCTCAACCCAGAGCTTGACCTTAATCCCCTTCGCCCAGGCAATAATAGGTTTTTCGCCTTTGCTAATATCGGGCATGGGCCCAAACACGTCTTTGCGATACTCGGTTTGGTAAAGCGTGTTCGGTGTTGTTGATGATGTATTCTTTAGCCGTAGCTGGGCTGCGGTAATGCCCTGAATCGAGCAATATCGGCCACCAATTAAATTGTTGCTGAAGTCAGAAATCTGATTGCTCTGTACAAGTAAAAAATCGAGCTGGGTAAAGTAATGTTGCAAGCTGGTAATACTATTGCTGTGTATTTCCAATGGTTTTTGTTTAAGGTGATTTTTAACAACTTCATTGGCGATTAACTGCACTATGGATTCTTTTTGCACAGTGTCAGGACGCGGAATGAGTAAGGCAGTAAACAACACAGTCAGGCAGATCATTGCTGCCAGTGCAAATTGTCGATAGTTGGGTGCAGGTTTTTCAGTGGGCGTCACTGATTCATCGACCATCTTTTGTAAGTTAGCAAGCTGGTTCGAAGAGAGTTCGTGCTGTGAGACTTTATCTTTGATTGCCTGGTTTAATGATTTTTTCATAGTGCACCGCCTGGAGTGGCATCTTTGTTCTGTTGTTGCAAACGATTACGGAGTCGATGAATGCGCGACAGGATTGTTCCGCGTGGAATATCCAGTTGTGCGGCAATCTCAGTCGTTGAGTATTCTTCTACTGCCCATAAAAAAAGTATTTCACGATCCAGTGGTTCTATTTTATCCCAGAGATGATCAAGTTCATTACTATCAATGACGATATCTTCCAGCATGCGCACATCCATATCCAGTGGTGTCTGCTCATCTTCAAAACTATCCTGCGGAAAGCGTTGATTGTGTCGTGCACCATCAATAAAACGATTACGCATAATGGTACGGGTATAACTGAGCAAGGCTGTGTTGTTTTTGGGTGGCTGGCGCAGGCATTTTTCAACCGCGTCATGCAAGAGATCATGCGCCTGTTGTTCGTCTGTGGTGAGGGCGCAGCCATAGCGGAACAGTTGTTGCAATTGTTCAGAACTAAACATGACGTTTACGCAGACCTCAATCCCG
>JAOULB010000440.1 GCA_029882235.1 Gammaproteobacteria bacterium
GGGAGAAACAAATCCGCGCTCTGGATGATGCCAGCGCAGTAATGACTCAACCCCAATTATGCGTCGTGTTCGAATATCAATTTTTGCCTGATAATATAGTTCCAGCATATTGTCCTGTATCGCCTGTTTCAGATCAGACATCAAGGTAAGTTGATCTACGCTATAAGGATCTGTTTCCGGCGAATAGATCATGTATTCACAACCATGTCTGTTGGCCTCCCATAAAGCTACGTCTGCCTGGCGGATTAAGGCATCAGGATCCTCACCTGTATCTGGAAATATGGAAATGCCGATGGTAATGCCTGCCTCGATCATCAACTCATCTATCGGGAACGGTAACTCCATCGCCTTCATTAATTTGCGAATAACAATATTAAGGTTGGACATGCCGACCTTTGGTAATAATACGGCAAATTCATCACCATCAAGTCGGGCTATTGTATCTGGCTCCCAGAAGATACCTTCCAGCCTTGGTCCTATCTGTTTAAGCAAACTATCACCACTTCGATGCCCTAAAGTATCATTTATCTCCTTGAAATGTTTTAGATTCAAAAGTAACAGGGTGACGGGCTGGTTTTCCCGTCGATAATAATAAATAGCCTGCTGTAATCGATCAAACAGGAGGTATCGGTTAGGCATGTCTGTAAGGTGATCATGTAAGGCATGATGAATCATCATGGCGTTTTGTTTATCAAGTCGGTTGCTTACCCAGGCAGATAAGATTAAAGCACCCCAGATAGCCAGCCAGATGACAATAAAACCGGCAACAAGCAGTTTAATGCCGACAGTCTTAAAAAATGAATCAGTGTTTGCGGTGTTATGCAGCATTAACAACTTGTACGGTGTGCCCGCTACTGTTGCCAGCGCCCATAATATTTTGTCCTGTGCACCATTAAGATATCCTTTGTGATTACCCTGAAAACCATGCCTTTTTATATGCTCAAGCACTTTTTGTCTGCTGGGTTGATCCTCATCGGTATCGGTCTGGATCAGTTCGTTTTTTTCGCTAAGCAAGATGCCAGGGTAGCGTATATGCATTTCCCGACGCGTTAAGAAAGCAGGGATGTTTTTCTGCTCAATGGTTTTAAGTGTTTTTGATAAAGAAGTAGCCGTTTTAATTGTAAAAATATTTAGCAGGTTAACTTGCTCGTTTATCGATGAATCACCGGCTATTTGATACGAGATAGATCCAAAGATAATTAGAACAGTTATAGCAACACCCGTAAAGGTGATTAACAGGCGCTGCCTTATTTTCATAACTATCCCTGATGGTGGGATTCGTTTGTGTAGCTTGAAAAGCCTGCCATTTTGTAGAGTGGGCAATGACCATATATAGATGAAATCAGATTTAGGATGCCAAAGCAGCCAAGCAACACAGCCACCAGTGGTTGATCAACAATTTCAGGTACGATAAAACCATAGAATATACATAAAACAGAGATCACTATGCGTGCAGCCTGATCGCCCTTCGACATATTACGTTTGAACTTAAACATAGTCCTTTTCTCCTGACACAATCCGTAAATTTTCGATTTAAATAACCGTATCAACATGATGTTTCATAACAGGATATCGGTAAAAAATTGTTAAACTTAAGACCAGACTATGGTTAACAGGCAATTATTACGTGCGCAATATAAAAAAACATGCACTTTTATAATGGGTAAATATTGAAGATGGAATGGCTGTTAAATCAGCAGTCTAAAAAATTGCTTATGAAACAATTTAAGTAGCTTTAAATACGGTCACACAACATAAAACAAAAAAAAGTGACAGGCACAAAAGACAAACATTGCAGATTGGAGCGTAAATATGTTCAATCAGGAATAATCTGTAAATGGCTCGGTAGGGT
>JAOULB010000097.1 GCA_029882235.1 Gammaproteobacteria bacterium
ACATGTTCCTAAAAGAAGGCAATGCTTATATGCATCCCCTGGATGCCATGCGAGAAGGCTTTGATGGTATTGGCGAGCATCAACTCGCAATTCTTGCAGGTATCCGTGCGGCATTTAAGAGTGTTATTCAGAAGTTTGATCCTGCAATTCTTGAACATCGGTTTGAGAAATTTCAAAAGGGTAACTTCATACCCGGTATGAGTAAGATGAGAAACTGGGAGCTATACAGCACTTATTATCAGGATCTGGTTAGCGATCTAGATTCTTCGTTCCAGAACTTGTTTGGTCATGAGTTTGTTAATGCCTATGAAGAACAATTGCAACAACTGGCAATGTCTCGCAAAGTAAGATAAAGAGTTGATAAAAATTATAAAACCAAGGATAGATATATGAAGTTAATTACACAGTTTAAAAATGTTTTTGCCTTTCTGGGGCTTACCGTTCTGGTTGCGGGTTGTTCAGCAATCAATAGTGGGATTGGTGGACTATTTAATGCAGATACTGACCTTACCCTTACGTTTAAGGTAGCTGCAGACATTAACCCTGATGAAAGCAAAAAGCCGTCACCATTATTTATTCGCTTATACGAGCTTAAATCCACAAAAACATTTAAGCAGGCTAACTTCATCGATATTTATGAAAACGATAAAGATATCCTGGGGCCTGATATGGTCGGCGTGCAGAAATTGAAACGCATTCGACCTGGCGAAGATCGGGAAGATAGCCTGGTGCTTGATGAAAAGACGAAATTTGTTGGTTTGTATGCAGAGTTTTTAAATTACAAGAATGCAAAATACAAAATAGTATTTCCAGTTACACAGCATGATGTGATTGGCACTACAAAAACAATCTATATTTCACGCAATGTAATGGATATGAAGTAAGGATAGAGATTTACAGGGGCAGAATGAAAGGTTGAAATAATTTAACTGGATATCTGCAATATATCATTAACTTAGTTGGGCAAGAGAGCAATGTCATTAGATAGTAAAGTCGTGTGGTCAGAAGGGATGTTTTTAAATCCACAACATTTCCAGCAGCAGGAACGTTATTTAGAACGTTATATTGATGGAAAATGTTCTGCTTTTGGCGCTTATGGATGGGGCTTGCATAATTTAGAAATTGATATGCAATTACTTAAGCTGGGAAAAATCTCTGTAGCGTCTGCGCGCGGTGTTTTTCCAGATGGTACACCATTTAGTTTTCCCGATCAGGATGAAGCGCCTCCGGTTCTTGAGGTGCCAGAAAATACACATAATTGTATTGTTTATCTTGCTATTCCGGTCAGGCGTCCAGGTGCAGTTGATGTTTTATCTGAAAGAGATTCGCAAGGTTTAGCGCGATACTACTCGATGGAACAGGATATTCGTGATGTCACTATGGAAGGCAGTGACAATGTGCCTATTCATGTTGGCAAACTGAGAATGCGTTTGTTGCTCGAAACAGATGACTTAAGTGGTTATGCCTGTATTGGCCTGGTTCGAATTGCCGAAGCGCGTGAAGACAAGAATGTGCTTGTTGACGATCAATATATTCCATCCTGCCTTGATTGTAATGCCTCGCCCAAGTTGACAGGTTTTCTGTCTGAACTGGTTGGTTTATTACATCATCGAGGTGAATCAATAGCTGGACGACTTGCGGATACTCAGCGTGGAGGCACGGCTGAAGTTGCGGATTATATGATGTTGCAAATGCTTAACCGTTTAGAGCCAATGGCAAATCATTTATTACAAATGCAGGGTTTACACCCAGTTGAGCTGTTTACGGAAACCTTGCAAATGGTCGGTGAGATATCGACCTTTGTATCCAAGACCAAACGTCCACCATTATTCCCAAGTTATCTACATGATAATTTACAAGAAACATTTACGCCGGTAATGACTTCACTAAGACAATGTCTGAGTATGGTTTATGAACAAACCGCAACATCATTGTCACTGGTCGAGAAAAAATACGGCATTCGTGTCGCGCAAATTCCTGATCGTACGTTACTTACTTCGGCGATGTTCGTTCTGGCTGTGCGTGCGGATGTACCAGAGAATCAATTACGCACTCATCTACCTGCACAAATTAAAATTGGACCCGTTGAGCGTATTCGTCAGCTGGTCAATGCGGCAATGCCAGGTATTCCAATCAAAGCCTTACCTGTTGCGCCACGACAAATTCCATATCACTCAGGTTATAGTTATTTTGAACTTGAGCGCAGTAGCGATTTCTGGAAAGAGCTTGCGCAATCAGGTGGATTCGCAATGCATTTAGGTGGTGATTTCCCTGGCATTGAAATCGAATTTTGGGCAATCAGGCAGTAGTCAAAATAGGAGTGACGCATGTCATCAGATAATCAGGACAGAACTGTATTTCGCCAACCTGCGAATAAAGGTGAGAGAACGGTCGTCAGGCCTATGCCTGGTGGAAGAGGGGGCAGCAACACAAGAATGCCGCCTCCAGCACAGCCCCAGTCAGCACCGCAATATAATCAGCAGCCTGCACAACAAGCGGCGATGCCAGCGCATATTGAATCACAGTCATCGAATTTTAGTACATCACATGGCCTGAATCCTTTGATTAATGCAGCCTCAATGCTGATTGCGGTGTTTGAAAAAACACGTTCATCCGTCAGCCATCCGGATGTGAGTGGCTTACACCAACGTCTGGTGAATGAAATAAAATTATTTGAGACACGTGCGCGTGAGAGTGGGATAAAACCTGAAATTGTACTTTCTGCGCGATATGTTTTATGCACCGTACTCGATGAAGCCGTACTCAACACCCCCTGGGGAACCGAAAGTGCATGGACACAAAGAACCCTGCTGAGTTTATTTCACAATGAAACAGCCGGTGGTGAGAAGTTCTTTTTGATTCTGGATCGCATGCGTCATATGCCCGCAGAAAACATTGAAATCCTTGAGCTGATGTATCTCTGCCTGAGCCTGGGCTTTGAAGGTAAGTACCGCGTGATCCATCGTGGCAAGGAAATGCTGGAACAAACACGCGAGGAACTGTTCAATATTATTCGTAACTATCGCGGTGAGTTTGAACGGGCATTGTCGCCAAGCTGGCAGGGCCTCGGTAATGTTAAAAAATCTTTGGCGCAATATGTGCCCATGTGGGTAGTCGCAAGTGTGATTGGTGGTTTTATGTTGTTGAGTTACTCAGGTTTTCGCTACTGGCTATATCTCTCTTCCGCACCCGTTGCGCAACAATTAACCGAGTTAACTGAAACACGAACTACGCCTAATCGACCGCGTTCGAAATCAGTGAGTCAGTTTGATTAAGTATCAGGGAAAGATGTATGAAGAAAGTAGCTGAATTTTTTAAGAACCCACTTGTTATTGCCATTATTGGATTAATTTTCCTGTCGCTATTGATCTGGTTTGGCGGTCCTGCAATCAAGTTTGGTGAAGACAATACTGCGCCATTGGGTGGCGTTGGTGCTCGCCTGTTCACTATTATGTTTGTCCTAATGATCTGGGGTATGCATACCCTGTGGAAAAAATTAAAAGAAAAGAAACAAAATGACGAGCTTGTTGATGACTTGCAGGACAATCAGGACAGTCATGGCGCATCAAGCCAGAGTTCAGAAGAAGTTAGACTTATTAATGATCGTTTTACAGAAGCACTAGCAACATTAAAACGACTTAAATTCAAAGGTAAGGGGCCGAAAAAAGCACTTTATGAATTACCCTGGTACATTATTATTGGTCCGCCTGGGTCGGGTAAAACAACTGCATTAATTAACTCAAGCCTCGATTTTCCACTTGCGGAGCAGTTTGGCAAAGGTGCATTGCAGGGTGTCGGTGGTACGCGTCATTGTGACTGGTGGTTTACCAATGATGCCGTACTTGTAGATACAGCCGGCCGTTATACTACTCAGGATAGTCATAAGGTTGTCGATAGTACTGCATGGGAAGGCTTTCTTAATTTATTAAAGAAAAATCGCCGCCGTAGACCTATTAATGGCGCTATTGTAGCTATCAGCTTGCAGGATCTTCTTTCACAATCGGAAGAAGAGCGCATCATGCACGCAAAAACAATTCGTTCACGTATTGATGAGTTAATGGAGAAACTCGAAATACGATTCCCGATCTATTTGATGTTCACCAAAACAGATTTATTGTCGGGATTCACCGAATTTTTTGAAGATATGGGCAAGGATGAGCGCGAACAGGTCTGGGGTGTTTCGCTACCGGATGCGCCACATGAGTCGCAGGGGCCTGACCTTGATTATTTCGGTGATGAATATGAAAAATTAATCACACGCCTGTTTGAAAGAGTTCTCTGGCGCGTACATCAGGAACGTGATGGTAAACGTCGTGGTGCGATTCAGGGCTTTCCTCAACAAATGGAAAACCTGCGCCCATTAGCAGAAAGCTTTGTGCGCCAGACATTTGTTAAAAATCGTTATCGCTTCCAGCCGTATTTACGCGGTGTTTACTTTACCAGTGGTACTCAGGATGGGACACCTATTGATCGTCTGATGTCATCTGTCTCTGCTAACTTTGGTTTTGCGCGTGAACTAGTTCAATCAACTGTAGGGCAGGGTAAAAGTTTCTTCCTTGGGCAGCTTTTCCGTAATGTTATTTTCCCTGAGTCGGAATTAGTTGGTTCGAATAGAAGGTACGAAACTTTATTGCTTTGGTCGCAACGAGCGGCTTATGTGGGAATGGCTGCAATTGCGGTAATTATGTTCTTTGTCTGGGCAGGTAGCTTTACTCGACATGAACTCTATATGGGTGAAGTTGAATCCTATATTGCAGAATTTAAAGCTGAAAAGCGTCGTTATACCTCAAATTCAAGTGATCTTCGCACGATACTACCCACTTTAAATACTCTGGGTAAGGCCAGTGTTGTTTATGACCAGGAGGCTCACCCCTATTTATCAGGCATGGGGCTGTACGATAGTAATGTTGATGACGCAGCTGATCGTGCCTATGAATATCAACTGAAAAAATTATTATTGCCCAGAGTGATTGAGTACCTTGAGACCTATTTGAAAAAAGGTCACCAGGGCGGCGATCTTTATAGCACTTTCAAAACATATCTGATGTTTCAGAAAGTTGAGCATATGGATCCTAAACTGGTTATGGACTGGTTCTCGTTAAAGCTGGATCAAAATATGCGTGGTCAGGCAAATAAGAGAAAACAGTTAAAACTTCATCTGGCGGCTTTACTGGAAACCAAACTTGAACCCACGGACTTAAGTCCGCGTTTGATCAAGTCAACGCGTTCATTATTACTTAGGGTTCCAGTATCGCAACGTATCTATAGCCGTATCCGTACGAATTCGAATCATTCACAGAAGGTCGATATGTTGAATGAATTTGGGGAAACAGTGCGCACAACTTTTAAAGTTGATCCTAAAGTTATTGATACCTTACAGACACCATTAATGTTTACTCTGGAAGGATATGAGAATATCGAAATCTCTGAGGACTCACCGATAATTGCGGATATTGTGAATGAGAAATGGGTGTTAACCGATGATGAATACTCAAAAGTAGATTTTGTTAAAGATGATCTGGATGAGATCAGCAAGAAAGTTAAAGAACATTATTTGCTTGACTATAAGCGCGTCTGGGATGGTATTTATTCTTCCCTCGAAGTGACATCATTCCTCGATCTCAGGCATGCCAATGACGTCTTGACCAGTTTTACTGATCCAGTTTATTCGCCCTTGATGACAATTCTTCAGGTTGGTAATGCGAATACAACACTTTCAAGTCAGCTTGCGGCCAATTTTGCTGAAGACAATCAAAAAGGTAAAAAAGGTCAGCTGGCAAATTTTGTAGCCTCGAAATCCAAAATGACAATTGTTGATAAACAGTTCCGGGATTTGAATCTGTTAATGCGCGAAACCTCAAAAAAACCTGCGCCCATAAATGGTGCTATTGAAAAGGTTCGTCAATTGCAGGAGTTTATGTATGAGGTGACTGTGGCGCCTGATCCTGCCAAGAAGGCATTTGATGTTGCCAAAGCGCGTTATATGAGTGGTTCTGGTAATGCGATTACATCATTGCGCGCATTTGCAAAAAATACCCCGCAACCAGTCAAACGCTGGTTAACAACATTGGCTGATGAGTCCTGGAAAGTAGTATTAAATACAGCACGCCAGCATGTCAGTGCAGAATGGCGGACTAAAGTCTATTCTCCATATACGCGTGCACTGGCCGGGCGGTATCCGCTGAATCGTTCAGCCTCGGATGAACTTGCTTTGTTCGACTTTAGTGAGTTTTTCAAACCTGCGGGCACAATGGATATTTTTTATCAGGAATATCTCAAGCCTTTCATTAATTCAAGTGGTCAGTGGCATAATCGTGTGGTTGATAACCATAGCTTAGGCTTGTCTGGTAGTGCAATTGCACAGGTGCGAAGAGCACAAAATATTAAATCGGTATTCTTTACAAAAGACCCATCGATGCCAAGTCTGACTTTCCAGCTTAAACCCTTTACGCTGAATAAAAATGATGCGCGCTTTACGCTTGAGGTGGGCAGCAAAAAAGTGAGCTATAGCCATGGGCCAAAATTCTGGAAGACCGTGCAATGGTCAGGTGATGATGAAAATGCGCGTGTGCGCCTGATTTTTGAAGACTTAAGAGAGAAGCAGCACTATAAAGTATACGATGGGCCATGGGCCTGGTTCAGATTGCAGGATCAGTCTGAACTTAGTAAGACTAAAAAATCAAACGTGTTTATGGTGACCTATGATGTACCTGAAAAAACTTATGCAAGTACATCGTCTGGCGATTCTCGTAAAACGACAATTAATCATAGAATTAAATATCAACTTAAAGCAAAGAGTGTAAATAACCCATTTAGTAAAGATCTATTGGGTGCATTCAGAGTGCCAGAGAGAATTTAAGTGAGCGGCCTGGACAACATACAAATCGGTGCCTTTGGAAAATTACCAGCGCATGGTGATTTTATCCAGCGTAATTTGTCTAATTCATTTATCTCTGGTTGGGATGAGTGGATGCAGCATTATATCGCAGGAACACGTGAACAAATGGGCGAAGACTGGCTGGATATTTATTTAACGAGTCCAATCTGGCGATTTGTATTTTCCCCTGGCGTTGTGGACGATAAAGCCTGGGCAGGAATTATGATGCCAAGTGTAGACAGAGTCGGGCGATATTACCCCTTTTCACTTGTCGCCAGTTTGCCTGCAAATTTGTCGCCAGTGGAATTTATTGCAACACAAACCAAATGGTTGGCACGGACTGAAGAAATAACAATTGAAGCGCTGGATGCTGAGGCGACTGTAGATGAGTTAATCGAGCAAATTGAGCTGCTTGACCTTGCTGTCGAGTCTGAGTATCAGAACACTGGCATGCCGTTAAATAATAATAGCTTTCAGATAAACATGGCCTTTACTGAACAACCTGTGTCGTCCGTGTTTCCACAGTTACTGGATTCAATTTTGTTAAAAGCATTTAAT
>JAOULB010000098.1 GCA_029882235.1 Gammaproteobacteria bacterium
GGAGGCATCACTTGACGTCCTTGATTACTCTATGGGTGGGATGAGCATCGTGAGCCAGATAGAGTTCAGCGTTGGCGAACAGCTTCAGTTAAAATCGCTAGTTACCCTCGATGGTGAAGAAAAAACTCTGGATTTAATTGGGGAAGTCAGACATATCAGAGCCAGCGAACAGGGATTTGTGGTTGGTTTAATGTTTAAGGGAGATTGAGCAGTTTATGGGGAGAAGTATGAATATTCTAAAAATTACAATATCTACGGTTTTGCTGGCCATGATTGCGGGCTGTTCGGGCAGTGGCCCAATGAAGGCCTATGATGAGGCTACTGTTACAGATAAGAATCAGCTTGCGATAATTTATTTACCCCCCGATCTTGAAGTTGAGGAGGTGAATGGGATTAAACAGGATACGCCGTTTATCGAAACCGGTTTTAATGAAGTCCATGTTTTGCCCGGTAAACACAATATCGTTCTGGCCTATGAGCGATTTTGGGGCGATGCCGCATCAGGACATCTGGTTAGCTCAAAACCCGTTACATTGACCCTCGATGTCAATGCGGGGCAGAAATATGTCATAAAGTTCAAAGTTCCTAAGGATCAATGGGATGCCACATTACTGGTTTCAAACTTCAGGCCCTGGGTTGAAACAAAAAGTGGTCAGAAAATAGCCACAAAAAGCACTATAGGCAAGGTGATTAATGCTTCGACAGATAAAACAAGTGGATCAAGTTCTGGTTTAAGTGCAGAGGAGATTGTGGCCCGTCAGAAGCCCCTCGAGAAACTCAAATTCTGGTGGAAACTGGCAGACAAGGACGATCGCAAAGCTTTTCAGAAATGGCTTAAGGAACAATAGGGTAAACTAAAAGGGAGCAGCCGAAACCCGACTGCTCCCTGTTTATTTTCATCGCTAGCGTGTTAAGCAGCTACGTGAGAGCTGCTCTGATTGTCCTGAGATTCCTGCTGTAGCAGATCCTGTTCTTCCAGAAGCTGTGCCAGTGTAATACTGTCAAGAAAACCATGGATTTTATGGCTTAAAGAGTTCCACATTGATTTACTGATATTGCTATCTGCCTGAAATTCCGCACAACGGCTAAGTTGCGGGTCAATAGCAACAACAATATCTGAAACAGTGATTGTCTCCAGTGGTTTGGCTATTAAATAACCACCACCTGGTCCGCGAACACTTTTAACTAGCTGATTTTTTCTTAAAGCAGCGAAAATCTGCTCAAGATACGACAGCGAAATATTCTGCGTGGTAGACAAAGAATTGAGTGAAATTGAGCTTTTTGGACTATTTGCCAGCTCTAGCATTGCTTTGATTGCATACTGTGTGCGCGAAGATAGTTTCATTTTTTAATGTCCCTTAATTTCTATTTTCAATTAACGTCGATGTCCTGCTTTATTTGTCGTATTTGCCAATACTGACAATAAAATTAGATGTTATACTTAACAAAAACAATAAGGATTTGTTACAAATTGTTAATCTTATTTGTAATAAGGTTTCAACATGTGATCTAAATCACCTAAATGTTGATGCCCTGCCGCTTGAAATAAGCTTAACATAATTGTGATTAAGTCAAAAGCCTTCTCACAAATCCATCCTTTTACTAGTGAGTTTAGATGGTATTGATTATAAATCCAGTCAAATTTTTCGCGGAATGATTCGAATTTAGTCTAATTCAAAAAAACGTCAGGGTATCTTGTGAATGAATTCTAGTTGGCGTTGATTTCCACCTGACTGAGAAAATAAAAAGCGCGTTCCAGCTGGTCGAGACATTCGGGGTATTTTCCAAATTGGCTCTCAATTTCAGCGCTTAGCAATAATTTGGCGATGATTTGTCGGCTGTGGGCCGGAATTTGTTGATCTACGGACTCGACATAGAGATTACTGGTGACTAATCCTTCAGTGCAGAGGAGTTTGACGATGTTTTGCTCTTCAACAGTTTGCTGGTATTCCTGATTCATCGTGCAGGATGAGAGCAGCAACAGAGGGGTGACAATGATTAGAATTGACCTGAAATAAAGCACAGACACACATCCCGATTATGGGTACTTGAATACTGAATCTAGCGGCCAGAAAAGATGTTTGTTTAATCAATGACATGCACTATTTTCTTCACCAAAACAGTGATATTTAGATTGAATCCAACAAATTCATTCTAATAATTAGGTGTTAATATGATCTGCTCTTCAGGCCTACAATATTAAGTAAGTTATTGAAATATTTAGAAATAAAAAACCTTGCATGATGCTGCTGGAAGGTCTAACTTTAATTCCATTCCTGAATAAAGCTCCATTTCGCCTCAATCGGCGACTGAGCTATTTTTTATACCTTCCCGTTGGACACTGAGTTTTGTAGGGAAGGTTTTTTTTGTCTCAAATTTATGGAATCAGGCCTTTTTTCACTGGATGTTGCTTGTGCAATTCATATTCAGCCATTGAACCATCAAACAGTTTTACATCTGAAAATCCGCTTCTCCTTAATGAAAAATAGGTGTGTGCGGCGCGATGCCCTGAACGGCAGTAAACAATAACGGGCTGCTGTTTGTTTTTGATTCCTACATGTGAAAGCGAGTTTTCCAGTTCCTGTTCTGATTTCAGGGTAAATTTCCTGTCAAAATTCACTGCCTGTTCCCATTCCCACCAGATTGCCCCCGGTATGTGACCGCTGCGTTTATGCTTTGGATGCCCCTGATATTCTTCTTTGCTCCGAACATCCAGCAGCAGGGCTTTATTATCTCTGCTGGCCTGACTGATTTGCTCCATCGATGCTAGATTATTAAGAGAGGGAGTTTTGGCAGAATACTGGGTTTTAGTATAACTGGGCGACAAGGAGGTGACTTTTCGACCTTCTAAAATCCATTTGACCAGCCCACCATCAAGCAGGGAGACATTTTTATGTCCTAGTTTTTCCAGCTCCCAGAAGAGTCGGGCTGCGTGCAGTCCGCCCATATCATCGTAAATGACAATATGATCAGAAGCTTTAATACCGATCAGTCCGAGGATCTGGGCTATGCGTGTGTTGCCCGCTGAGAGGCTGATCCCGGTCTTTGTTCTTATATTGATACTGCTATAAGGGAGGTGACGAGCCCCAGGCAGATGAAAGCGTGAGTATTGCATGCCATCAGACATGTCGATTAAAACAAGATTTTTATTTGAACTGTTTTTTGCCAGCCAGTCTGTTGTTACGAGCAATGAACTAGCCGCACTTATCCCGGGAAAGCAAAATAAAAGTAGTAGAAGTATTCTGTAGTCGTTTAATTTAGGCATTAATGTCATCTCTTTTCATCATTTATAATCAAAATAAACATGCAAATTGTGAATAAATTCCTATTGTTGCAGGTGAATATACACGATAAGACATACCAGACCCACAAAGTTCAAATTATCACTGTTTATAACAGGACTGAATAATGACACATAAAGATTTGATGAATACGGCTGATGATGCCCTCACCGGACATGATGTGTTTGTGGGATTGCTGGAACCTGCAGAAAAACAATATTTGATGGATCGAGGCGTTGTCAGAAGTGTGTCTGCGGGACAAATTATCTGCCGCCAGCATGAACGGGCCTCGACCCTATTTATTATTTTGTTGGGTGAAGTCGAAGTATCAGAGGGTGAGAAAAAGAAGAGTATTAATATCGCACGTCTTGGTCGAGGTGATGTTTTTGGTGAAGTTTCAGCCCTATTTCGTATGGCCAGAGTTTCAACGGTAAAAGCAGTTAAGCCAACAGTTTTGCTTGAACTTGATGGCGATGTCTTTGAGGAGCTAATCGAAAATAACAAACAGCTACTTAAAGCTATGATCCAGCGCTTCGGTGAGCGTATTCGGGAAACAGCCCTTCGCACAGTGTCATTTTTGCGTTATCTGCCAGTAGAAACATTTGAACACCTAAAGCAGGAGACTTCACTGGTCAGTCTACTGCCCGGAAAGATTATTGTTAAGGAAGGCGAGCCCGGAGATGCAATGTATATTCTCATTCATGGTGCTGCACGGGTTTCTCATCAAATTGATGGTCAACAACTAAATCTTGCTCTGCTAGGGCCTGGCGATTACTTTGGCGAGTGGTCGGTTCTGACAGGAGCGCCACGCACTGCAACCGTGACTACATTATCGCAGGTACAGGCAATCCGAATCGATCGAGAACAGCTACTAAACTTTATCCAAAAACACCCTAATGTTCGCGATCGGATTGATCAAATTGCCCATAATCGTCTTGAAGCAAACAAGGGAAGTGAATTTATCGAAGATGCAGAATTTAATGCAAACCAGTCGATACAGGATATTCAGGATGTCCTGGGGGAAGAAAAAGTATAAATCTGCAAGGTTTTAAATTTCTTATATACTTTTAGTTCTATTAGCTTAAAAGTATGAAGTACTCATTTGACTGAACAACTGGATAAGATCAGCGATCAGATAATGCAGGAGTTTGCCAGTGGCAAGCTGGTTATTCCATCCTTGCCCGAGGTCATTCACCGAATTCAGCAGGCAGTCAGCGATAAAAAGCGTGGAACTCAGCAAATAGCTAAACTCATTCAGCTTGATCCTGCCTTAACCGCGCGACTGATACAAATTGCCAACTCATCCGCTTATCGAGGTGCATTCCCGATTGAAACCTGTCAGATGGCGGTGACTCGCCTGGGATTGAGGACAACGCGAAATCTGGTGACCTGCCTGGTGATGCATAATGTATTTGATACTTCAAAAAAATCTGTACATAAAAGAATTCGAGAGCTCTGGAAACACAGTTGTCGCGTCGCTGCAATTGCCTATGTGATTGCACAGATTAATAAAGGCCTGCTTGATCCCGATAAAGCGCTATTAGCAGGTCTGGTTCATGATATTGGTGTGATACCCATATTTTATTATCTGGCCGATTATCCAGAACTATTTGAGCAAAATGAATTTGTCGATGAGCTGATTTCAAAATTAAGAGGAAAGCTTGGTCACGCAATTCTATCCACATGGCAATTTGAACAGGAATTGCTACAAGTGCCTGAAGAGGCGGAAAATTGGCACTATTCGCAAGGAGAGCGCCTGAATTACGTCGATGTTGTTATTGTTGCCCAGCTGCACAGTTTATTTGGGACTGATCCACAGAATGGTTTACCAAAGCTGACAGAGCTGAAAAGTTTCGAGAAAATGAGCCTCTCCAGGCTTGGACCGGAGGCAGGAATAGAGTTATTGCATGCCGCAGATGGAGAAATAAGGGAAATGGTGCAAATGTTGCTAGGTTAAACTGATCGATTATGGAATCAGTCCATGATTAGGCAAAAAGTTGTAAATTTATTCACCTCAGTATAGGGTCTGAACCTGAAGCAGGTGAACGGGATATAAGGTTAGAGGTATGAAAAAAATGTTGGCAAGAATCATACATTGGATTGCTTTTTTACTCATTGCGAGTTCATCCTATGCTGAAGGCATATCGGCTCAGCTTAGTGATCAGACTGCACGATTTTTTTATTCTACTCAGATGTGGGGTCAACAGGCCGGCCCAGTTGAGCTGGAAATCGGGGTAATGTTTACAGAAGATGAAGTGACCAAAGATGATACCGTTTTAGGAAATCTGGGGGTGTTGGTCAGAAATGACACCATGGATAGCCCGATCATTATCTCGATTGGTGCCAGAGGTTATTACGCCGATGTGAATAATCGTTATGCAAATATTCAGGTTACAGGTCTGGGATTGGGTGGCGAAATATTGATGGTGCCCGATACTATGGGCGGCTTAGGGCTTGGTTTGGGTTTATTTATCGCGCCAGAGGTTGTCACTGGCCTCGATGCGGAAGGCTTATATGAATACCATGTCAAACTTGATTATCAGGTTACACCCCAGTCGAGTGTTTATGCCGGCTATGAGCGTATTGTTGCTGAAGTGAAAGGGACAGGGCAGGATGTAACAATTGAAAGCGGGTTTTTCTTTGGTGTCAGTCTGCGCTATTAGAAACTTAATTCGTGATAAGAAAAAAAGGCCGGGGTAACCCGGCCTTTTTTATTTAGCTTGCCATATCTTTCAGAGCTTTAAGAGGTTGTGCTTTGACAACATTACGCGCTGGTTTAGCTTTAAATACGGTTGGCTCACCAGTAAATGGGTTAATACCTTTACGGGCTTTAGTTGCTGGTTTACGAACAACCTTAATTTTAAGTAATCCTGGTAAGGTAAAGACACCCGCACCATTACGCTTAACATGACCATTGATTAGTGAGGCCAGTTCTTCAAAGACAGTAACGATTTCTTTCTTTTTCAGATCTGTGCGTTCAGCAAGAGTCGTGTAAAGCTGCGATTTTGTTAAAGGTTCTTTGATGGTTTTAGCAATTGCGGCTTTTTTTGCAGTTTTTTTCTTGGCTTTCTTTTTAGCGGCCATAATGTCTCCCGAAAATTATTATGTAAAAATTGCTTGTAATAATCTGTTTGGTGAATTTGGTGCTACTATACAAGGGTTTTAAGCAAAACGGTATAGTCAGATCAAATTATTTTTCTGTTTATGCCGCATATATGTAAAATTTTTAACATTCTGGCTAGTGTGGTTGGTTTTATTATGTCTGAGATACTTAAAATTAAAATTCCAGGGCAAGGTTTGCATATGATTACATCTAAAATTGCTGATGTAGTGAGTAATTCAGAAGTTGCTAATGGTCTATGCACAATTTTTGTTCGACATACTTCAGCGAGTTTAATCATTCAGGAAAATGCGGATCCTTCAGCCAGAAAAGATCTTGAAAACTGGTTAAATAGATTGGTTCAGGAGAATGATCCGCTTTATACCCATACACTAGAAGGCCCTGATGATATGCCAGCACATATAAAATCGGCACTCACCGCAAGTTCTCTATCAATACCTATTATGCAGGGACGGTTAAGCTTAGGTACCTGGCAGGGAATTTACCTTTGGGAGCATCGTCACGCTGGGGGAATACGTGATGTTATCGTGCATGTTGCGTAGTCCGACGGATTAGAAATGGAGCAGATCATTTGTCGGCTGGAAGAAATAACCGAGCACGGCGGAATCAGTTTTAACTACACACAATGTGGTGAGTCTCGTGAAGGTTTTGTCCTTGTCTATCAGGGCCAGCTAAGAGCGTATGTTAATTCATGCCCACATACCGGGGTGACACTGAACTGGTCAGAAAATCAGTTTTTTGATTACTCCCAACAGTTTATTCAATGCTCAGTTCATGGCGCAATATTTCAGCCATTGACCGGTGCATGTGTTCGAGGACCTTGTCTGGGACAAAACCTGTCGCCACTTGAAGTTAAATTAGATGATCAGCAACTTGTACTGATATTGGACGAATAAACCCGTTAAGTCCTTTCTTATTAAACAAAATTAGCTATTTACCCAGCGCGCTGAAGCAAATGGCGAGGGAGTCAAAAATCGGTAATTCAGTGTTTCTAAAGCATTTCTTTATCAGGGCCGATATTGATTATGC
>JAOULB010000099.1 GCA_029882235.1 Gammaproteobacteria bacterium
AGATGACAAATAATCTTCCATCTTGCCCCATCGTTTCAATGCCTGAAGTGCGCCACGTGGTGCTTGCACGCCAAATTTTACTTCCGCATATGATGGCGTACTCGATAATATTAGTAATGCACATAGGGTCGTAATAATTGATTTTGATTTGACTCTCATATAGCCTCCTTTAAAAATTGCTATGAGATTGAGCTTAAGTATTTCTATATCGTCATTAGTCGTGTAATTACCCTTTCTCATGTAGCGACATATTGGTGAAGATATTTAACACATTTTTACGTTTATATTGTTAATTTAATAAGGGACATATATTTGAGTTAAAATTACCGTTAAATCCCATTAGATTTAGTGGTGATTTATAGGTAGAAGAATCAGGCTGAATAATGATTATGCAGTAAGAAACAAACGTATAATCAAGCTAATGCTTGGAGTGGTGATTAAGTTATAGTGATAATTTTTGATTGATCGTATTTTTCAGGCTTTCGATATCCCTGCAATTGTTTAATTCGTTTTTATTCATCCATTCTTCCAGCTTGTCATTTTTCAATTTGAGAATGGTCGGCAGTTCCACATCAGTTAGCCCATATTTTTGCTCTAACTCATCCCTATGCAAGAATTCACAATCTGCATCAATTTCTTCAAGGAAACTTACCCAGTCCTGTTTTACACTGAAGTAGGAATGCGTCAGCTGACACAGCTGGCAGGAATAGGTTGATGGCGAAAGAATTTTGTGGGCGATATCTGAAACGGTATTAAATAAACCACTATCGGCATTGTAGACAAAAACGAGTTGTGGTTTCATGTAGAGGCTCCAGCATTTGTTAAATTTTTGTTGAGACCTGTGCGATACGGATTAGTTTCATGATGGTGAGCACCCAGGGTGTTCCATGCATCAATAAGTCGAAGATATCGAGGGGTTTGGCGAGTTCGCCCGCAGCCAGCATTTTGAGTTTTTCCCAGACATGGGGTTCGGGTACAAAAGGCGCCAGCCCAATAAATGCGGTGACCATTAACAATAGCGGTAGAGAGAGTCGATCGATAAATTGCATAGTAATCCTTGTCACTTACGTGGTTATGTTGGTCTTGTTTGTGATAAAAATATGATATTTGCTGTTTAATATAGTGCAGGTAATAAGGTAAAAAATTTTCACGATGAAGGATAATCATATCAGTCTTTTAGCTCAATGGCATGCTAATCCCTTAACAAAGGATGAGCTGGAACAGCTTGCGCAAAGAATAAAGCAGCGCCTGTCGCAACATCAAACATCGAGTCAATATTTTCTCACCACCTTACAGCAGTTAATTTATAACTGGTGGACAGAGCAACCTCAAATTTCAGATCTGGAACGCGCATTTGTTGCTGCCAGGTCAAAAAGGCAACTTGCCCTGGCCAACCTGCTTATTGGTCAGTTATTGATGAGTCGGAAAATGACAGGGGCCAATGCCTACCTTAGAAAAGGCCTGCATTATGCAGATGGTCTATTCAAGGCCAGTGATTATTTTATGCTCTACAATCGGCATGAAGAATTAGCCATCTTAAGACTCAATGATAATGAAAAACATGCCTATAGTCTGGATGAACTGTTAAAGGAAGCGCATGTCATCTATCAGCTCACAAAGCATACGGCGGGATGTTCAGTATCTAACACTGGCCCCATCGTTTATTCGATTCCTTGAAATGAGAACATAATGCACGCGACCTTACCGTTATTAAAAAGCACAGACTTTCCTCTAATTATGCGCGATGAACTGGAAACGCTACAGGTTAATCTGGGTTATCGCTGCAACCAACAATGTTTTCATTGCCATGTGAATGCCAATCCTAAGCGTAAAGAAATGATGAACGCAGAAACTGTTGAACAGATCATTCAGTTTCTGGAACAAAATGGTGTTAAGACACTCGATCTTACGGGTGGCGCGCCGGAGTTGAATGAGCATTTTAGAACACTGGTGCAACGCGCTGTGTCGATGGGTATCCATGTCATGGATCGCTGCAACCTTACTATCTTACTTGAGCCCGGACAGGAAGACCTGGCTGATTTTCTGGCGCAACATAATGTCGAGATTATTGCCTCCTTACCCTGTTATATCGAAGACAATGTTAACGGTCAAAGAGGTGAGGGCGTATTTCAAAAAAGTATTCAGGGGATTCGCTTATTGAATCGTCTGGGCTATGGTGTCGCGGGTTCTGATCTAAAATTAAATCTGGTGTATAACCCGACAGGTCCTTATCTACCTCCGCCTCAGATTCAACTTGAACAGGATTATAAGCGCGAGCTTTTCAAGCAATACAATATTCAATTTAATCACTTATACACGATCACCAATATGCCAATAAAACGCTTTGGCAGTCAGCTTGTATCCAATGGGAACTTTAAGGACTACATGGATTTGCTCAAAGGCGCTTATCAGGATGCAAATCTTGAAACAGTTATGTGCCGAAATTTAGTTAGTGTTGACTGGCAGGGTTACCTGTTTGATTGTGACTTTAATCAAATGCTGGATTTACCACTTTCTGTTGGCGTCAAGCAGCGTACACATATTAGTGAAGTAAACAGTTTACAGTTACAGGGTTTGCCGGTTGCAATTGCCGATCATTGTTATGGTTGCACTGCAGGGCAGGGAAGTAGCTGTGGTGGTGCTTTAAGTTAACAGGAATCAATATGAAACTTTCATTTATCATCCCAGTGCTTAATGAAGCCAGTAATATTCAAAAAATATTATTGCCGTTGTTATATTACCGCGAACAGGGCCACGAAGTGATCTTAGTCGATGGGGGTAGTACAGATAATACGATAGACCGAGCAGAAAATATGGTCGATAAGGTCATTCGAACTCAGAAGGGGCGATCAACCCAAATGAATGCGGGCGCTCAAAAGGCCAATGGCGATGTGTTTGTTTTTTTACATGCCGATACTTGGTTGCCTGATCAGGCTGCAGAGATTATTACCCATGCGATGAATAAATCGCCAAAGGTCTGGGGCCGGTTTGATATTAAATTCACAGGCTCTCACTGGATCTATCGTATTATTTCAACAATGATGAACTTCCGTTCTGCCTTAAGTGGCATCGCCACAGGTGACCAATGCATCTTTGTACAACAGTCTGTTTTTGAGAAAATTGGGGGCTATGCCGATATTCCATTAATGGAAGATGTCAATATTTCGAAACAATTAAAGGCATTTTCGCGACCTGTTCGCGTAAAATTCCCTGCGGTGACCTCTAGTCGGCGTTGGGAGCAAAACGGTGTTTTAAGAACTATTTTACTCATGTGGTATTTGCGCGCCAGCTACTTCTTTGGTGTTTCCGCTTCTAAACTAGTAGGTAAGTATTACCGGCAGGCCGGATGAATTATCAGTATCCAGACGTTCGTCTGATTATCTTCTCTAAGCCTCCTATCGCCGGAAAATGTAAAACGCGATTGATTCCGATGCTGGGAGAACAGCGTGCAGCAGAGTTACACCACGAGCTTACTCATGCCTGTTTACAGGAATGCACACAGGAACAACTCTGTGAAACTGAGCTCTGGTGTGGATCATCAATCGATCATCCATTTTTTAAATCTTTAGCACACTGCTACCCGGTAACATTGATGCAGCAACAGGGCAAGAATCTGGGTGAACGTATGTATAATGCGTTCCAGTCCATGTCAGACCGGAAATTCAGCATAATCATTGGTACAGACTGCCCAGTGATGAGTCGAGCCTATATTCAAAATGCTATCGATGCATTAAGTGATACGAAGGACATTGTCATTGGTCCAGCTGAAGATGGTGGTTATGTATTGCTTGGGCTATGCAGACCCGAGCAACAACTGTTTACCGATATTCAGTGGGGCAGTGGATCGGTCTATCAGGAAACAATGCAACGCATCGCACAATTGAACTTATCCTATACCGTTTTGGAAACACTCTGGGATCTTGATCGACCTGCCGATTACAGACGTTATAAAAATGAACAAAGTAAAATAATTATCAACAAATACAGCAGCTTATAGCTTTGCGAGAACTTAATGTTATAATTCGTGTGCGTTTATATAGATAGGTTCGCAATGATTATTTATGATCTTGAATGTGATGCATCGCATCGTTTTGAAGGCTGGTTTAAAAATGCCAGTGACTATGAGAACCAGCTTGCCACAAAATTACTAACCTGTCCGATCTGTCATAGCGAACAGGTTAAAAAACTCCCGTCTGCAACGCACATCAATAAAAATCGCACTCAGGCAGCACCATCACAGCGAACTCTACCAAAAGAAATTGTTGAGTTACAAAAACTGCAGCAGTATGTCGAAAATAATTTTGATAATGTGGGAACCCAGTTTGCTGAGGAAGTTAAAAAAATTCATTATGGTGAGGCTGAAGATCGCAATATCTATGGTACGGCGACTATTAATGAAGTTGTCGAACTCAAAGATGAAGGCATTGAAGCGCTACCAATTCCTCTATTAAAGGACAAAAAAGAGCTAAACTAATTCTTTCGGTCATTAAATTACAGGTATGACAGAATGAAAATTGGATTTGCTCTTGGTGGGGGTGCCGCTCGCGGTTGGGCCCACATCGGAATCATCAAATCACTCGCCGAGCATGGCATTAAGCCCGATATAATTTCTGGTACATCAATAGGGTCACTTGTCGGCGCTGCTCATGTTCTTGGAAAACTCGATAAACTGGAAGAGTGGGTGTGTTCGCTTCGACGTCGTGATGTCGCCGGCATGCTCGATTTTACCTTTGGTGGCGGGATGATTCAGGGCGAAAGATTGATGAAATTTCTTGAATCCCACCTGGGTGAAAACCCGCTTATTGAAGAACTGCCGATTCCCTTCGCGGCTGTTGCGACAGAATTAACCAGCGGTAATGAAGTCTGGTTGCAACAAGGTCAACTGTTGAGTGCAATTCGCGCATCCATTGCCTTACCAGGATTGTTTACGCCTGTTTGCCATGAAAATCGATGGCTCGTTGATGGTGCGCTCGTTAATCCTGTACCGGTTTCATTATGTCGTGCCCTGGGTGCAGACTATGTCATTGCAGTAAATCTTGACCGCTATATGATTGGTAAAAAGTTTCGAAAACAAAAGCAGGTTAATGTAGCGCAAATAGAGGATGATGAAGCCAGTTCTGTCCATTCTGTTAAAACCTGGCTAAGTTATATTCAACAACGATTTACAAATAATAACCAGCAGGAAGATATTCCAGGTTTATTCGATGTGCTAAGTACTTCAGTCTATATTATGCAGGATCGAATTACCCGTAGCCGCCTGGTAGGCGACCCACCTGATCTATTGCTAGCACCAGATCTTAGTGATATCGGTTTGATGGATTTTGATCATGCGCAGGAAGCAATAGACAAAGGAATTGACTGTGTTGAAAGACACGCACCGACACTGGCTCGAATAAATAATTAAATCTTGATATATCGAAAAACAGGTTTGCGTGCGTAACAAAGCTTAATGAGTGCAGTTTTTATTGAATCAATATCTGTTTCATAACGGCCATAGACATGCTTCTGTAGATCCACCAGATGAGTAGTAATTTTTGGCATATCTTTGTATAAAGATTCCCAACGAACTATTTTCTGATGAATGCTTAGATTGTTTGGCCAGTATTCCGCTGCTGCCATATATTTCAGACCATTAATCAATTCTGATGATGAATTGGCTTTGGAGATTATCTTTAAAGCTTGGTAAATGTTGACATATTGATAATATTTTCTGGACAGGTAAGCATAAAAATATTTAAGTAGCCTGATCGACAGTATAGTCAGCATTAGATACAAAACATAAATCAGCCACTGTGGTAGAGTCACAAGTGTTTTTTCAGGCGTGGTTGCCAGAGATAATTTGCCGCTTTTTGGCTCAAAATATTTTATTTCGAAATTAGGCGGCTGGATAAACCCTGATTTCTGAACAGAAAAGGGTATTCGATAAGCGACTTCGGAAGTCGAATGTTGTGGCGGCGCTTTCGTAATAAACTCTTCAACAGGGTAAAATCGAATATTTTCATTGCTACGTGTGAACTTCGTAATCATGGGTTTAAAATTCGGTGAATAATAATCAGAAGACACAGTCACTGTTGTGTAGTAGGTTTTTCCTTTGGTAAATATCAGATTATCTGGATATAACGTCGATATTTTTATGTCGCCGACTGGAATTGTGTCAGGCAAATAAACAGGTAAATTGTTAACTTCGAGGCTAATCGGAGAGGGATAGAAGCGGTGTGTTTGAATGCCATCACGAACCAGATTAACCGCAGACAACTGAATGTTAGATAGTCCGGATTTTTCTGGTTTTATTTGCCAACTAAGGCGATGCCTTGTAGCTCCATTTTTTTCAATCTTACTGCTCGTCATCGGTAATTGTTTAATGGACATCCCATTTATCAATGTCTCGTCCTGACTAAGTGCAACAATATCGGATTCCAGAATAATATCAAAATAAACACTTAGTGCTTCTTTTTTCCATATTATTTTCTTCAGCGATGGCTGTTGGATATTAATCCTTGTCTTGTATTTTGCATCAATTGCTGGCGTGATATTGACAGAGATCGGTTTGCTTCTATGTCTATCAAACTCCAAAACAGGAACATTTATCTTGCCTGTCTTCCTGGGGTAAAGCTTGAGTACGATTGTTTGCGTATATGGTTGTTTAGAAAAGTCGGATTTAATATCTTCAACAACAAAATCGGCATTTAAGTGTTGTAGATTTATTTCCTTCAATGAGGGGTGTTTAAGAGTCGTTTTTAAAGTTAAAAAAAGGGGTTTTCCAAGTTCAACGGTGCGATTTTTCAGTTCGGCGCTGAATAGAGATGCATTAGTGTTAGCGAAAACCGTGCTTGTGAAAAGCAATGTGGAAATAAGCATAATTGAGAATCTAATCACCATGGTTGTGTTCCGGGAATCTCTAAAGGTGACTCAAGAGGTGCAGGGTGGTTTTCTTCGGTCTCAAACAGTCTTTTCCAAAAGATGCTCTCATCGACGACTAGCTTCTTCGTGCTTGAATGTAATTGTTCTGCGGTATTGTTTTCATATTCCCAGTTCCTGTCATCAAATAGCACTTTTTTGTCATCAGCAAACTCAGATACAAAAATACCTTTATCGATCATGTCCTTGTTGGAATTTATGTTTGCTTTGATATTTTGGTGATTTGGTTTCTTTGGCGTATTTTCTCCGAGGGTTATTCCTCGTTGGCTTATGTCTGCATCTTCATCGGGTGTAGTCGTGGCAGGCCCGCGACCACGACGTCTGGAGTTGGAAGGTTGTGCTAGTGCGCTGTCTTTTTTTAATGCAATTGCATATTCAAGATTGATTATGCTCGCGGCGTCATCGGGGCGATATCGCAACACATCACGATAAATCGTTTCGGCAACAGCAAACTGATCCAGCTTGTAATAGGTATTAGCC
>JAOULB010000100.1 GCA_029882235.1 Gammaproteobacteria bacterium
CACCAAGAAAGAACATTCTTAGAAAATTTAATGGTTTAGCTATTCCAGCCGATACTTTCTATATAACCATGTTGTTTTACTCACATAGAAAATATGCCCAAAAGCAGAACCATAAATTTGGCAAAGTTTCTCTACTTTGCCAGCGTTATTATCGTGATCCAAATATGGCTTGCGAAGTCAGCTATTGGTCATGAAATCGATCATTATTATCCCTTACTGAAAGATTCAAAAAACGCCAAAAACATATATGCCGAATTGGTTAAAGATGGCGAACATCATCTTGGACAACCAAAATATGATTTTATGCTCGGACTAGCTGCGCAGAAATCAGGCTTATACCATGAGGCGATATTTGCCTTTGAGCGTGTTTTATTAGTCGAGCCTGGTAATGATCGTGCTCGAACAGAACTTGCCTTTACCTATTTTCTAGCCGGTGATGATGAAGCATCAAAAAAACTGTTTCTGCAGGTATTAAAACGTAACCCACCGACTGCGGTTAAAAATAATATCAATAAGCTGCTTGCAGCAATAAACAAACGTATTTCTTCACGAGACCATATGTTAACGGGACATATCGAATTTAAACAGGGATGGGATAGCAATATAAATACCGCAACAAGTAGTTCTGAAGTCAAGATATTGGGAATTACTTTTACGATCGATGAAGCAGGAAAGCCCGTTGAAGACACATTTACAGGGTTAGAAACTTCAGCTAATTACACCTATAAACAGAACAAAAATGTTGCCTGGTTTGCAAATTATAATTTTGTAGGTCGAGAAAACAATGCTGAGGATTTTGATACCCAGGTAAACAGTATTCAGATCGGCCCGATGATCAATACCTCCTTTGGCCGACTGAGATTTCCACTTCAACATCAATCTGTACGTTTGAATACGCGAACATATCAACGCGCAAATTCATTGTCGACAGAGTTGACGCGCTTCCATGAAAGCTTTAGTAGCAGTTATTTTTTACAACATTCTCAAATTCGTTATCCTGAATCATCTGTTCAGGATGTCGATACCAATCTGTTGGGGTTAAGCCTGTCTACCGCCAGTAAAGCAGCAGTAAATTATTATGCCACCTTGTTTGTTAGTTCTGATTCGGCCCTGGATGACTCATTCGCCTTTAACGCCAAGTCCTCTACGGGTATTCAGGCGGGCATAAACTGGTCATTAAATCGCTGGCATGTTTTGCAGCCCAGGATTCTCTATCAGTCTGTTGAATATGAGGCCAGGCATCCCTTTTTTAGTGTCCTCAGAGAAGACGAATACACCTCTTACAGCCTGAAGTGGCTCTGGCGCCTTGATTCTAGCTGGACTGCCACAACAAGCCTTGAGACTGTGTCTAATGACTCTACCGTCACCCTTTACCAATATGAACGAGATCAACTCTATTTCTCAATCAAACGCTCTTTCTGATTAAATTCACTTATAAGGCATCAATTATATTTATGCGACCGGCATCACAATTTGTGGTGTTTTATTCCAGCGGGTCGATAACACTACCGATAGTCAGGCTGTAAGTGGCAAAAAGCTTATTTTTCTTGTAGGTGCAGTAGCGCACCTGAATATAAGTGGCCGCAGGATGGCCCGGAGGTACTGTGATGAACGTACTAATAAATAGATTCATATTAACGCTGATGTTTGTCCTCGTGACGAATGTGATGACAAGTTCTATTGCTCATGCGAGAAGCCAGGCAGCGATTGTCATTGTATCAACGGGAGATTTTTATGCGGTAAATAAATCAAAGCATAAACGCAGCCTGTCACGCCGCTCAAAAATCTATGTGGGTGATACCCTGGTTACAGGCGACAAAGGCCGCGGCCAGGTACGTTTCGTTGATGGTGCGATTATCTCGCTTCGCCCTGATACCAAATTACGTATTGATGATTACCGGTATGGTAATAACAAGGCCAATGAAAATAGTGTAATGACATTAATCAAAGGTGGTTTTAGAACCATCACCGGTGCCATTGGTAAGGAAAACTATAAAGTCATCTCGAGCATGGCGACAATTGGTATCCGCGGTACTCATTACGAAGCCGTTATGGCTGACGGACAAATGTACGTCGCGCTATGGGATGGTGGTGTTACCATTAAAAACAATGGTGGTGAAATTGATCTGGGGCTGGGTGCATCTTATGACTTTGCTCAGATCAGCTCGAAAGAAGACTCGCCGAAAGGATTGTCCAATCCACCGGCGGCTATTTTGAATGACAGCCAACCAAATGTTGCTACTGAAACTTCAAAAGCCACAAAGACAAATCAGAAAAACGATGGTACAAGCCAGATTGCTGATAGTGACATGGCCGATGAAACGACTCTGGCTGAGAGCGTCAGTGTTTTATCTTTAACAGAAGATACTTTTATCGACCCAGTTTCAGAAGGAACAATTAATAGTGACATGTTCAAACTGAAAGATACGCTTGATTTTGTTGGCTTTGCAACCGGTAACTTTGGTTTTGTTTATGGTGATTCGACTAGCGGTGCTGATGGCAGCCCCTTTATTAAAGACAGAACTCTTCTCTATGCCGTATTGCAAGGCAATGCAACACTTGTAAACACAGGTAGCGCGAGTGTTGATGGAGGAAACACATCTGTCTATTGGGGTGCATGGGACAATAGTAGTGGTACTGCTTCAACCCTCATCTATGACCCAGATGGAACACCAACCGAAACAGGCCTGGCATCAACTATCTACTGGATTACCATGAATCCAACCCAGAACATGCCAACAACAGGCACTAAAACGTATACAAATGTCGTTGCCGCGCTTGGTAGTGGAACGGGTGGGGATCTTAATGGTTTCTCATTTAATGCATCCGTAGATTTCGCCTCAGCATCCATCAATGGCCAGATGGGCTTTGACACAGGAACCGGTGTTGGTGCTAATACCTGGTATGTGGATTTTACTGGTAGTGTTAGAGATTCAAAATTTGATGTTGCTGTTAACACCATCACATCTAATGTGAATGGTGGCACCCCAATAGACGGTGATATCGCCGCTGTATTTACGGGAACAAATGCTGAAGCGGTAGGTGGTGGTTTTAATCTAAAAGCTATAACCTCCCCAAGTCTTGAAGCACAGGGTGTATTTGTAGTATCACAATAACTATTTTTCCCGCCGCTCGAAAACCCCGTCCCACTGGGGTCCAGGCGGGTTCTTTCTAAACCACTCTATGCGCTCCAGATAAATCGCATAGAGTGGTTTTTCATATTCTGTCATCAGTTTTTCAAACAAACTATTCGCACCCTGCCAGTCCTGAATACGAAACAGTCGATAGGCCTGCTGTGTCATTTCCAGCTCATTTTTTAATTGTGGCGTCATCTCCTCAAGCAAACATAGTGGATGGTAGACTTTAATCGGTTTAGTCGCGCCTTTAACTGTCACCAGATCAAGTTCCTGACAGGCATATTTGTGTTTGGATAGTTCATAAGTCTTTTCACCAATCACAAAGGGCACTTCATAATAACGCGTTAGTCCTTCCAATCTTGATGCCAGATTAACCGAATCACCAATGACGGTATAGGCACGTCGATATTCTGATCCCATGTCACCCACATTCATGACACCGGTATTGATACCAATCCCAATTTCAAACGGAGGCAGACCTTCAGCCAGAAACTCCTGTTTTAACACCTGTACTTCTTTTAACATGGCAAATGCTGCATCAATGGAGTTTTCTGCATGCTGTTCATTCACAAGTGGTGCGCCCCAGAATGACATCAACATATCACCAACGTATTTATCAATGGTTCCCCTACTCTCAAAAATTATCCGTGTCATGGGTGTGAAGAAGCGATTCAATAGATCTTTTAACTTGCTTGCTGTGAGTTGCTCCGATATCGTTGTGAAGTCACAGATATCGGCAAACAGCACTGTCATCTCACGGCTCACTCCTTCAAAACCATAATGTTTTGGATTATCGGTCATTTCAGATACCAGCTCACGCGGCACATATTGACCAAACATATCCTGCAGCTGTGACTTACTCTCGGCTTCAGTCAAAAACCCATAGGCTAGATTCACTGCCGATAAAGTAATGATAAGTAAAACGGGTAATGATACTGCCAGCACCAGTCCACGGTCATTCCAGAACCAGATGTTCATGCCAGCAACAAAGGAAAGCACCACAAGAGCAAAAAATATTTTCATGTAGGGTTTAAGTAGCGGTAATACAAAAACCAACACCAGCCCCGTCACTATGAGGATAATAAAATTCGCACCACTCGCCCATGCAGGTTCAACTGGAAATTTATTATCGAGTATGCCAGCAATAAGATTGGCGTGGATTTCAACTCCCGGATAAACGCTTTGCATAGGCACAGCGCGCAAATCGAACAGGCCTTCTGCGGTCGTACCTATAAAGACAATGGCATTTTTTAACGTCTTTTTATCGAACTTTTCACTTAATATATCCGTGGCGGACAAATAAGGGAAGCTGTTATAGGGGCCTCGAAATGGAATAATTACACGCCCTTCTCCATCAGTAGGAATAACCTTGCCTTTGGATAATTCAATGCCGGTAATATTCGTTACGCCACCAATCTCTTCAGTACGCACATTAATTTTTTCAACAAGCTGATAGACTCTCGCCGTTTCTAAAGCCAGCGAAGGGTAGATTTTGTTTTCATAATTAACCAGTAAAGGAACACGCCTTAGAATCCCGTCGGGATCCGCATCTAAGGAAAAAAATCCTGCATGCCGAGCCGCTTTTGCAAGCACTGGAATACTTGCGGTATAACTATCCATCGTCGTTACCGTCGACTTCAATACATCAGACAAATTATCGATGACGAGCGGATTTGAAAGCTTGCCTTTAGTATCGATTTTTGTTCGATGAAAAATATAGCCCAGTACGACATCTTTACTGCTCAGACTTTTCGCAAAGGCTGCGTCGTTATCAAATTCATGCAATCTATTTTTTAATACTTTATGAATGGAGACTTCATTTGGATAGTTTTTTTTCAGCTTGGATAAAATCTCAGATGCACCATTACGTTCTGGCTCTGAAAACATAATATCGAAACCGACAACAACGGCACCATGTTTAAATAGATTGTCGACCAGTCTTGCCATCTTGGCACGCGACCAGGGCCACCAGCCTTCCTTGCGCAGACTTTTTTCATCAATATCAATGATGACAACACGTTTATCCTGTTTTATTTCATCGGGAAGAGAAGCGGTGAGACGAATATCATAGGCGAGCAATTCCAGGCGCTGGCGTACATTAACCATGGAATCGTACTCGGTTGTCTGAAGCCAGATAAAAAACCCAAGAATGGCTAGACCAATAAGAACACTTTTTATTTTTTGTTTTTCCTGCATATCGAAGTCGTTACACCTTCGAGGTCATCACTACATAGGCCGACCTCCAAATAATGAAAAATAGTTTTCCGTTGTATGTTGCGCAATCTCTTCTATTGTTGTTTCTCTCAGCTCTGCAACATGCGCCGCCACATGGGTCACATAGGCAGGTTGATTTGGTTTTCCTCTAAATGGCACGGGTGCCAGATAAGGAGAATCTGTTTCAACCAGCATTCTGTCTGCCGGTACATACTTCGCGACTTCTTTCAGCTCTTTGGCACTATTGAAAGTCACAATCCCAGAGAATGAAATCATGAAATTCAGATCCAGTGCGCGCTGTGCAATTTCACGATTCTCAGTGAAGCAATGCATGACGCCACCGACTTCCGCTGCATTTTCTTCCTGCAGAATTCTGAGCGTATCTTCTGCCGCATCTCGCATATGGATAATCAGCGGTTTCTGACATTCCTTTGCTGCCCGGATATGCGTTCTAAAACGCTCTCGCTGCCAGTCCAGATCACCTTCACTACGAAAATAATCCAGACCCGTTTCACCTATTGCGACAACATTTTTATCAGCGGCCAGATGCAGCAATTCCTCAATAGTCGGTTCAGTTTTCACATTTTCATTAGGGTGAACACCCACAGAAGCTGAAATATTGGCATGGTTTTGTGCCGGTTTTAGCACGTCATTGAAATGTTCCAGATCGATACACACACAAAGCATGTGGCCGACACCCTGCTCGGCAGCAAGATCAAGCGCGCCCTGAAGCTCGCCATCAAAGGGCGTTAAATCAAGGCGATCAAGATGACAATGTGAATCAACTAGAAACAGGGACATAAGGAAAGGGAATATTCGAAAATAAAAAGTTACATTGTGTGCGTCTGACGATCAGACTTTAAGGCACCCGCCAGATAGGTTTCTATTTTCGTTCTGGCACCACCACCATCCTGTTCACTAAACTGAACGCCAATGCCGGAGGCGCGATTGCCTTGCGCCCCTTTGGGCGTCACCCAGATAATTTTTCCTGCAACAGGGAGTTTTTCTTTTTCATCCATCAAGGTCAGTAACATAAACACTTCATCACCGAGTTTGTAGGATTTATTTGTTGGGATAAACAGACCACCATTTTTTACAAACGGCATATAGGCAGCATAAAGGGCGCTTTTATCTTTGATGGTTAGCGACAGGATGCCCTGTCGGCCGCCGGGTAAACCAGTTGGTAAATCTGCCATTTATTTGCCCTTCTTTATTGTTTTGGCTGCATATTTGCCCACAATATCAACAGTCCTTCGATTGTGAGCCGATCATTTGCTGAGCTGTTCTGATAACGGATAGCCTCAATCAGCTTGTCCATAAATGCATATAATCGCTTTAAGTCTATCGTTTTGGCGACAGATTGCAATGACCCTTTTGCAATTGCGTTATCTGGTTCATCTATCGCGCCACTACGCTGCTTGATCATATCACTGACCCAGAGATACAGACCATTTAGATAACTCGAAGGCGGATGCTTGACCCATTGAGAGGCAACCGAGACGGGATCACTTTGTCCTGAGATGATCTCGGCCAGATCCTGTTGCATTTGTTGCTGTAGATTAAGTGCATCATTCTGCGCCATTGACAGGGCCAACAAGGGGCCCCCATTGGCCAGGTGCAGTAGTGGTGCTGCCATGTCGGCCTGTTCAAGCTGTGGCGCTAGCCAATTTAGAGCTGTTTTATCGTCAGGTGCGGTAAAGCGCAGCAGCTGACAGCGACTGCGTATCGTCGCCGACAGTTTCGCGGGTTGTGACGAGACCAAAATGAGCAATGTTCCGGGACGTGGTTCTTCCAGTGTTTTTAACAAACTATTCGATGCCGCCACATTCATTTGTTCGGCCGGTGAGAGAATGACAATGCGTGGCCCACTGTAATGAGCGTGTAAAGTCAGATACTCAATCAATTCACGAATTTGATCGACTTTAATGGCCTTGCCTTCCTCTTCAGGCAAGACTTCTGAATAATCAGGATGTGTGTCACTGTTAAGTAACTGACAACTCTTGCAT
>JAOULB010000101.1 GCA_029882235.1 Gammaproteobacteria bacterium
ATCGACTGGCAGCAGGGGAGTCGATCACCGATTTAACAGACATTCGTGGTACCTCATATATAAGTAAGCACTTACCCCAGCAGGGCTACGAAATCGATTCGACCCATATTGATACTCCCGGCGAGGTGCAGGGCCATCCTGATCCTTATGCGATGCCATCATCGAACTGTGAGACCAAAGAGCTTAATCAGAGTGCGAAGGTGGTGCGTTTTCAACGCGACATCCCTCGAGGTGAACGTAGCAATAGCTACATCCGTTTACCTTCGTATGAGGAAGTTAAAAATGATCCCGTGCTTTATGCCCATGCCTCACGCATTCTGCATCTGGAGACCAACCCCGGTAATGCACGGCCACTGGTGCAACGTCATGCCAGAAGAGAAGTCTGGATCAATCCACCGCCGATCCCATTAACAACCAAAGAAATGGATCAAGTGTTTGATTTGCCCTACACACGCCAGCCTCATTCGGCCTATGGCAAGAACAATATCCCCGCCTACGAGATGATTCGGTTTTCGATCAACATTATGCGTGGTTGCTTTGGTGGCTGTACCTTCTGTTCGATTACCGAACATGAAGGCCGTATTATCCAGAGTCGATCGGAAGACTCGATCATTAAGGAGATCGAAACCATTCGTGATACCGTGCCGGGCTTCAGTGGACATATTTCAGATTTAGGTGGCCCCACGGCGAACATGTATCGCCTGATGTGTAAGGATAAAAAGATTGAGCAAAACTGTCGGCGCCTGTCCTGTGTCTATCCGGGTATATGTAAGAATCTGGATACCAATCACCAGCCATTGATCAAACTCTATCGGCGTGCCAGAAAGTTACCGGGGATCAAAAAAGTGTTTATTGCCTCAGGCCTACGCTATGACCTGGCAGTGGAAGACCCGGAATATATTAAAGAACTGGTGACTCATCATGTGGGTGGCTATCTCAAGATTGCTCCCGAGCATACCGAACAGGGGCCACTGACAAAAATGATGAAGCCCGGTATGGGCAGTTATTATCGTTTTAAGAAGCTGTTTGAACGCTATTCAAAAGAAGCGGGCAAGGAGCAATACCTGATCCCTTATTTTATCGCCGCCCATCCCGGCACCACCGATGAAGATATGATGAATCTGGCCATCTGGCTTAAAGAAAATGGTTTTCGTGCCGATCAGGTACAGACATTTTTGCCATCACCGATGGCCACTGCCTCGGCAATGTATCACACGGGAAAAAATCCTTTGCATCGAGTTAGCCGGGAGAGTGAAACGGTTTCGGTGCCGCGTGGTCTGAAGATGCGACGATTACATAAGGCCTTCCTGCGCTATCATGATGCAGAAAACTGGCCACTATTACGTGATGCCTTGAAGCGAATGGGGCGCGAAGATTTAATTGGTAATGGCAAAAAGCATCTGGTGCCAAGCTGGCAGCCAAAAGGGACAGGTACACAAAAACTGAAAGGTTCTCAGCCAGCTAAAGAGTTTCGAACTCAGCGTACAGAACTACCAGGGCATAAACGGACAGGTGGCTCGCACAAAAAGCGTGCAAAAAAAAGAACTCGGCCAGGTTCTTGAGTTTTGGGTAATGCGTCCACATAAGTGCGCTTGAACAACACTATAATATGACCATGAAAGAAACAGAGAAAAAAACAAATACAGTTCCAGCAACGGCCGAAGAAGATTTTGAAGAACTGGTGCTCAAGGAAAGCATTGTCAATGCTTCCGGTTTGAGTTCCGGTAATCTTCTTATTGGTATCAGGGGTGACCCATCCTTGCGTGAAACGACCTATGATCGCAAACGTTATCTTAGCGAGGTTGATCAACATATTGATGCGTTGATGGAAAACCTGCAGGAGCTGATGCTGAACCGGAGTACCTATAAGTTATTCCTTGGGTTTAACAATGGAGAGATTCGCACGAACTCCATTTTTGACCCGCTGCGTGAAGAGGTCCATTCGGTCGAGAAAATGATCGACGCAAGTTATATTGAGCGACAGTTTCCTAAAGTCAGTTACGAAGACAAAATCCAGCTCATGCGGGATCTGTATACCGCACTTCGTGCCAATCCAATCTATCAGCGCATGCCAGGATACTGGAACAATATCATGGTGCGTCGAAGTGCGGCCTGGGAACCCATGGAGAAGGAAGAAATCAGTACCGTTATTTCGACCTTGCGGACGCTGCGTGAAATGCCCACCTACTATATTCGTAATATTACGATTTCAATTGTGCAGAGTATTGTTCGAATGCAGTTCAATTGCGATGGGACTCAGATTGTCAGTGCTGAAAATTATCAGCAATTTCTTGAGGAAAACCTGACGGCTGATTAATAGATAAGCTGTACTCGGCGGTATTTCTTATCCTTTCTTATGGTTTTTAGCAATTCGGTAACATTTGTTAAAAAATTGGTTTAAAAGTAACCAATTTTGCATCACTCTAAACAAAATTATTCAGAAAATTATCACTCGTTCGATCAGCATGGCCATTTTTTACTTCATTAAATGTCTTAGAAAAATTTTTCCTGACACACTCTAGTGCTTAAAAGAATAGCTCGCTATACTTGCTTCGTATTCTGTAGTTCGTTGCTGTGCTTTTGTGTGAAAGGCTGCGAAGATTACTAATTCAGTATATTGTTTTTTTATGATTGAGGTAATGTGGATATGGCAACTGGTACTGTAAAATGGTTTAACAATGCCAAGGGTTATGGTTTTATTGCACCAAACGAAGGCGGAGATGATGTATTTGTGCACTACTCTTCGATTCAATCTGAAGGATACCGCTCATTAAAAGAAGGCCAACCGGTTAGTTTTGAGACCGAAGATGGACCAAAAGGCCTCCAAGCTATGAATGTAATCGCCAACTAAGACAAGAAAGTATAAAAATAAATTTGTATCTCTCTTATCTGAGCGAGATAAGGGGATGAATTGCGTGTGTCCAGTTTAACCTAATATTCTCTGCTGGTTAGAATACCTGCATTAACAGTTAAAGTTTGTTTATGATGGACTAAGCTGGCGTAAAAAATGCATTTATTTCGAGTATGTTAGTACTAAAATTCGACTCGACAGAACACGATTATGCGTAGCTTTATCCGGCATCCGTCAGATATCCCTATTGAATATATGGTTGAGAACCAGCACGATTCTCAACCCGATAAACTGCGTGATGTCAGTTTTGGTGGATTATCATTTCAAACTGATCATGCGCTTGCCGTAGATACGCCGATCCATATTCGTATTGATACGGTAAAGCCCCCTTTTGAGGCTGACGGTGTCGTGGTATGGTGTCAGCCTTCGGGACAGCGATTCTTAATCGGTATAGAGTTTACGCATAAGGAGGATGTCTTTCTGGCCAGGATGGTTGAGCAGGTATGTCATATTGAGCAATATCGTAAAGAAGTATTACTCAATGAAGGGCGCGAATTGACAAGTCAGGAAGCCGCCCGCGAATGGATTCATAAGTACGCAGAAATTTTTCCAAACCCTGAACAGGGTTAAAGGCGACAGATTAAGTTTTAATGTTTCAATTTTGATTGATGGGGATAAGACATGGCCGCAACTGTTGATGAATTAACGGTAAACTACACTGAAAATGGGACTCTGGTTGTTAAAGAGCTTGATAAAGTTATTTTAACCAAGGGTGCCTGGTCTACAGTCATTTATAAATATCAGGACTGGAACAGAGCAAAAGAAGAGTATGGCCCGGTTAAGTTCACTATTCGCCGATATCAAAAACGTGAAGGTGAGTATCGGCCAAAATCAAAATTTACTATTTCCAGTGTTGATCAGGCTGAAAAAGTGATTGCCGCACTACAAACCTGGATTGCAGAAGACAAATAAACCACGCTCTTCATTATTATTCCATTGTGAAAGTAAACAGGCAGTTTTCAGCAACAGACTGTTGCTGGAAAAACTGTTGTGAGTGCTGGACAAATTCCTTTGTTCCAGCAATATAAATATGATGGTGCTGGAGTGACGAGTGATTTTTTTTAATTGAATTCAACTGTTCTTGCAGTTGGCTAGCAAGATCATTTGATGGGTTTAGTTTTATCGCAGCATAATTAAAATTCTCAAACGCATCCTCCCAGGCGTGGCATAGATTGCCAAGATAATGTTCACCCGACGTCAACCAATACAGGTGCAATGACTCAGCAACATCCAGCGTGACCGAATGCTCAATTAAACTTTTGATTGGTGCAAAGGCAGTACCTTCAGCAAGAAAAATAACAGGGTGGGGTGGATCTTCATGCAGAATAAAATCACCTTCCGGCCCATATAATTCAACACGGTCGCCATTTTTCATGTTTGTAGCGAGCTCCTGTTCAGCTTCGCTATGAGTTTGATCAATATGAAACTGAATATTCATATCATCACAGGGACAACTGGCAATCGGCAGGACACACTGTTTTCCATTTTCCAGACTCAGGCGAACACTCTGACCAGCCAGAAAACGCAGGCGTTCAGTGCGAGGTGTTTTCAGATTCAGGATACTGATGGAGTCAGAAAGCGATTCGACTTTTTTCACCCGTGCGGTGATGGTTTGTACTGGAATATCCCTGGATGTACCGGCTTCGGCTGTTTCGATAACAAGATCAGTGAGCGCTGTATGACTGCACATTAAAAACATTTGTTGTGACTTTTCCGCATTACTGAGGACATAGTCATGCGCCATAATTTTTTTAATCTGGCCTGACACCAGTCTGGCCTTGCATTTACCACAGTTACCGTTACTGCAGCCGTAATTAAGGGCAAACCCGGCACTCAGTCCGGACTCAAGCAAAGAATTGCTTCCCTCTACAAGAAACTCATGCCCACTTGGGTTAATGTGAACCTGTGCCGCCATAATTCGCAAGATTGTATCTTTAGCCATTAGTTGTCTCTGGGATAAAGGTAATTTTTCCGTGTTGAATTGTTGCTCGCTGACCCACTCATTCAGCTGCTGGAGTATGGATTTTGTGTTGTCCTGACTTTCTTCGATTAGCCTCTTAAGGCGTGATTTAAGCTTATCGATAAAGATCGCATAGTCACCGACTTCCTGCCTTGCGATAGCAAGCTCGTCACTGAGTAATGACACGCGAGCGGTCAAAGTTTCCTGATCAAGTGAAGATGGGATTCTATTTCTTGCCTTGAATCGAGCCCGCTCAATAATCTCCTCGACCTTCTCCAACATGGTATTGTCTTCGACATGAGCCTGGGGGTACAGTTGTGTGAGCTCTGTCATGCTCACCTTGCCTTCAAAACTGGTGAGCTCACCGTTTTGTACCTGTTTTTGTAGTTTGCCACGTGACTGGCCAACCAGTCGTGCGGCTCGAGATAAGCTAAGTAGTGTTGTCATTTAAGCCTGATTTTAGTGGTTTTGCTATCAGTTTTATTTGGAACAGTCTGGCAAAATGATGCTGCTCAATCCTCAAGTTTATGGCCTTTATTTCCGATACTAAATCTATAAATATTTAAGGTGTATATGACGGTAGCTGTCATAATAAGTTATATGCTGAAATAGTGAAGTTTGCCACGCATATAGACCTGAATATGGCATGAATTATTGTTAAATTTGTAGTATTTTTAGACGAACATAAGAAAATAAAAAATGAAAAGACGATCATTCCTTAAAACTCTTCCCTTGGGCATGTTGGCCGCGACTTCGCTCTCGCCATTAGAGCTTGTGCTTGCCACTACAAATGAGCATTCAGATGGTGAAAAGCTGGATGAACATGTTAAAGATAACCTGCAAAAAATACGCGATTTTGACAAAGATTTTGCGGATGATATTTATCTTGATGCCGATAAATTTGCTCTTTTAAAGTCGACGGCAGACAGACTAGTGCGAGTTCAACGATTGGTTGGTTATGCGAATTTTAGTTTGCTAAGTCTGGATGATGCGATTCGTTATGCAAAATATTATTCTAAAGTCGGAAACTTTACTCGTGCGGAGCTGGACTTTATTGAGTCCATCTTTTTTGAAGATGCCGAACGCTATGGTTTTTTTGGCAATAAAGTGATTACTGATCTAACTGCGCGTATATCAAACCGTGAAACAGTAAAGCTACCACGCACTGGGCATTATCTGTTCAAGGGTGAACCATTGAAAATGTACAATAAAATTCGCAAGGATGTCGGTCCAAGTGTTGTACTAACCTCAGGAATACGCGGTGTTGTGAAACAAATTCATTTATTTCTCGCCAAGGCAATGAAAACCAACGGTAACTTATCGCAGGCCTCACGCTCGTTGGCCCCTCCTGGGCACTCTTATCACGGCGTTGGTGACTTTGATGTAGGTAAAGCTGGTTTTGGTGCAAGTAATTTCACCTCGGCATTTTCACAAACGGAAGAATATAAACGCCTGCACGATCTGGGTTATGTGCTTATTCGATACACCGAGACAAACCCATATGGGGTTCGATTTGAACCCTGGCATATCAAGGTTGTTTGATTCATGATTAAAACCGTCTTTATACTATTACTATCCATATCTCAGTTTCTAAATGTTGCCCAGGCGGGTCGGGCAAATGAGCTTGATTTTTCCTTGCACAAACTTGAATCGGGTGTACCCGGGCCAACCCTGCTGGTTATTGGTGGCATACAGGGCGATGAGCCTGGTGGGTTTACTGCAGCTTCATTACTGGTTACAGATTACAAAATTACCAAAGGGAACGTCTGGATAGTTCCTAATCTTAATTTTCTCAGCATCATTAAACGTTCTCGTGGCGTGCATGGTGATATGAATCGAAAATTTTCCCGCCTGGCTAAAGCCGATCCTGAATATCAGGCAGTGAATAAAATCAAATCCATTATTCTTGATACGCAGGTCGATATTATTCTGAATCTGCATGATGGTAGCGGTTTTTATAATCCAGTTTATATCGATAAACAACGTAACCCCAGACGCTGGGGACAGAGCGTAATTATTGATCAGGAAGAAATTGATGCAGATAAATATAGAAATCTCGATGCCATAGCGCAAAGAGTATGTAAAAACATAAATACAAATTTAAAAAACAATAAGACCCATTTCTATGTCAAAAATACACAGACACGACATGGTAATGTTGAAATGGAAAAAACCCTGACCTATTTTGCGATTCGTAATGGTAAGTCAGCGTTTGGTGTCGAGGCGAGTAAAAGCTTTCTGACTCATCAACGGGCGTTTTATCACCTGCTTGCCGTCGAGTCGATGATGAAGGATCTAGGGGTAGAATTTGAGAGAAAACTCCCATTGACACAGCAAGCCCTGAAAAAACGCATTGATAATAATGTAAAGTTGGCGTTGTATGAAAACAAAATCTTTCTAGATATGGCTGATGCAAGAAAAAAACTTTCCTACATCCCTATGAAAAAAGGCGAGCAAGTCCATTATTCAG
>JAOULB010000441.1 GCA_029882235.1 Gammaproteobacteria bacterium
AGGGGTATACCCTTATACTTGGAAAGAATTTATCCAAATAGGTAAATAGCAGATGCGCCCTGATTACGTTAGACTATGTCTAAATATGAAAGACCTTAACAATTGACAGGCATGAGCCAAAGCAACCTATGTCAGACACCATAAAACCTATGTTACTTGTTATCTTTGATGGCTGGGGCTACTCAGATAATAGGGATGGAAATGCCATTTTGCAGGCAAATAAGCCCAATTGGGACCAACTTTGGGCTACTTACCCACATACTTTAATTCGTGGCTCTGGCGCAGAAGTTGGTCTACCTGCCGATCAAATGGGTAATTCTGAAGTAGGACACTTAAACCTTGGTGCTGGCAGAGTGGTGTACCAGGAATACACACGTGTAAGCCGGTCAATTAAAACCGGTTCATTCTTTAATAATCAAACTCTGGTCGATGCTATAGCGCTGGCAAAAGACACCAAAAAAGCCATTCATATTTTAGGGCTGTTATCGCCCGGCGGCGTGCATAGCCATGAAGAACACATTCATGCCATGGCCGAAATGGCAGTGAAGCAGGGCGCTGAAAAGGTTTATTTACATGCCTTTCTAGATGGCCGTGATACCGCGCCGAAGAGTGCTGCAGACTCCATTCAGGCCATGGAGGAAAAATTTAAGGCGATTGGCGGTGGCTGTTTTGCCTCTATGATAGGCCGATATTATGCGATGGACCGCGATCATCGCTGGCCCAGGATTCAGAAAGCCTATGATCTGATCACCTCCGGTGTTGCTGATTTTACTGCTGGAGATGCACAGACCGGCCTGAACATGGCGTATGAGCGTGGTGAAAGTGACGAATTCATTCAGGCTACCGCGATTATACCTGCAGGTACCAAACCAGTTCGAATTGAAGAAGGCGATATCATGATATTCATGAACTATCGATCGGATCGTGCACGGCAAATTACCCGTCCATTTGTCGAAGATGATTTCGATGCCTTCGAACGTCAATACATTCCCAAGCTTGGTCGCTTTGTTAGCCTGACCGAGTACAAGAGCGATTTTGATATCCCGGTCGCCTATCCACCTGATCGCCTGCACAATGTGTTTGGTGAATATATCTCAAGCCTTGGCATGCATCAGTTGCGCATCGCAGAAACAGAAAAATATGCGCATGTGACCTTCTTTTTTAACGGTGGCCGCGAAGAACCCTTTGAATTTGAAGATCGAATCCTGATCAACTCACCAAATGTCGCAACCTACGATCTCAAACCAGAGATGAGCGCATTTGAACTGACTGATAAACTGGTCGAGGCGATTGAGTCGGGACAATACGAGTCGATAATCTGTAATTTTGCAAATCCGGATATGGTTGGACACACAGGCAACCTTGAGGCAACCATCAAGGCAATTGAGGCTATAGATACATGTCTACGTAGAATCTGTGATGCTCTGGAAAAGGTAAATGGCGAAATGCTATTAACGGCGGATCATGGTAACGCCGAAATGTTATTCAATAATGAGACACATCAGGCACATACTGCGCACACAACCAATCCGGTTCCGATAATCTATTTTGGTAAGCGCGGTTTAAAACTTGCCAACACAGGTGCGCTGTCTGATGTTGCACCAACCATGCTGGAGTTAATGGGCTTACCAATACCCAATGAAATGAATGGCCGCAGCCTCATCGATCACGAAACACCAGCAGAATAACTCAGCACAGACAAACTGCGCTGATGTTTCTTTCATGTTACCCTCGGCCTTCATATTTATAGCCTGAGGGGCACAGTGTTAACCAGACTTACACACACCCTGATCTTGGCCTTTTTACTGGCCAATATACC
>JAOULB010000102.1 GCA_029882235.1 Gammaproteobacteria bacterium
AATAAGAGAAATTACATGCATATTTTCAAAACGTCGATTTTTAATCCAGAACAGGGATATCTGTACGACACTGGCCGCGATCATGACTTTTGTCGCGGCAATAATTCCGACCATTTCATTGTCATAAGACTTAAATACAACAAAAAACAAAATGACCGGGAAAAAATCAAATAAAAACTTCATGTTGTTACAAAATCCTCTTTGCGCCTGCTTAATCGATATATTCGTGAATGGTGTTTTACACTCACTGTGATTTATGACCCAGATTAACTGACTATGTTCATTTCTTCCATACCTTTTCTGGCAAAACACCAGGAATCCAATAGCAATTCAGCACCTGCTTCCGTAGACTAGCGCCCCCATGACGGACCTATGCTACGACTTACACAGCCATACCACCGCATCTGACGGCAGTCTGACGCCGACAGAACTGGTTCAGCGTGCGCAGCAGCAATCAGTCGATGTGCTGGCAGTAACCGATCATGACGTGACAGCTGGGCTTGAACAGGCCGCGCAAGCGGCGCAAGACGTCGATATCGGGTTTATTCCCGGTATTGAGATTTCCGTCAGCTGGAACCGCCAAACGGTGCATATCCTTGGGCTTGGAATTGATGCCGGTTTTGAGGATTTACAGCGAGGTTTGAGCAAATTACACGAATTTCGGGACTGGCGTGGTGAGGAAATCGCCAGTCGTCTGGCAAAAGCAGGTATTAGCGGTGCCCTTGAGGGGGCGAAAAAATTTGCCGGTGGTCGAATCCTCAGTCGCACCCATTTTGCCCATTTTCTGATAGAGCAGGGTCATGCAGCCGATATGAAAACTGTTTTTAAAAATTATCTGGTTCCTAACAAACCGGGTTTTGTCTCAGGTGACTGGGCCAGCCTGGATGATGCGCTCAATTGGATTCAGGGTGCAGGAGGAATTGCGGTGATTGCACATCCCGCACGCTATAAAATGACAGCCACTCGCCTGCGCAAGCTCATTGGTGAATTTAAAGAGCTGGGAGGGGAGGGCTTTGAAGTCGTATCGGGCACTCACTCACTCGACGAGGTGAATTACATGGGCCGACTGGCCAATCAATTTGAGCTCTATGCCTCCTGTGGCTCTGATTATCATGGCCCCAAAACACCGTATCTTGAACTCGGCCGTTTGCGTCCAATGCCCGAGGGTTGCACACCCGTCTGGCAAAGCCCGAACTGGCCACGGCTTAACACTTAAATCTAAAGTTGCTTTCCCAGTATGAGTCAGTTTTTCCAAATCCATCCGGATAATCCACAGCAGCGCTTAATTCGACAGGCGGTTGATATGGTTCGCGACGGGGCAGTTATTGCCTATCCAACCGATTCTGCCTATGCGCTAGGTTGCCATCTTGATGATAAAAAGGCGCTGGAGCGAATTCGGGCGATTCGGCGGGTTGATAGCAAACACAATTTTACTTTGATGTGCCGTGATTTATCCGAGATTGCCACCTATGCCAAAGTCGATAACGCCAGTTATCGAATCCTGAATCACAATACACCAGGCGCCTACACCTTCATCCTGCCTGCGACTCGAGAAGTACCGCGCCGTTTACAGCATCCAAAACGAAAAACAATTGGAATTCGGATCCCTGATAATCCCGTAACACTTGCACTATTAAAAGAACTGGGCGAACCATTGATGAGCACAACCTTGATTCTGCCGAACCAGGACATGCCCCTGACTGAGGCGGAAGATATACGTGATGAACTGGAGCGCCAGCTCGATCTCATCATTGATGGCGGTCACTGTGGTATTGATCCGACGACGGTGGTGGATATGACGGGCCCAATTCCTCAGATTGCTCGAGCTGGACGAGGTGATACAACGCCTTTTGAGGGCGATTAAGCGGTTTCAGTGCTCGAGCCTGCGCTCCGATGTGCGTATAATGCCACTCTTTTACAGCCTGTGAAGTTGTGCAGGAAATACCAAATAAATTGAATAAGATAACAAAAATATTATTAATATCAATAAGCTATGATTTAAGTCCTGGGGGACCCTGTTGACCTTATTACCCAATCAAACCTCGCGCGTATTATCTGGAATGCGACCGACAGGTGCACTGCATCTGGGCCACTACCATGGCGTACTTAAAAACTGGCTCAAGCTGCAGCATGAGTATGAGTGTTTCTTTTTCGCGGCGGACTGGCATGCCCTGACCACCCATTACGAAACGCCAGATACCATCGAGCAGCATGTCTGGGATATGGTGATCGACTGGTTGGCGGTAGGCATCAATCCCGGCTCAGCCTGCCTGTTTATCCAGTCACGGGTGATGGAACATGCAGAATTACACCTGCTGTTGTCCATGATGACGCCCCTGGGTTGGCTGGAACGTGTGCCCAGTTATAAGGATCAGCAGGAAAAACTCAAAGAGCGAGACCTGGCGACCTATGGCTTTCTGGGTTATCCACTACTGCAAAGCGCTGACATTCTGGTCTATAAGGCATCCCAGGTACCTGTGGGCGAGGATCAGGTTGCCCATGTAGAGCTGACTCGCGAAGTTGCGCGTCGATTTAACCATTTATATGGACGTGAACCCGGCTTCGAAGAAAAAGCGGCGGAAGCGATCACTAAAATGGGTAAGAAAAACGCCAAACTCTACACCCAGCTACGTAAGAAATATCAGGAACAGGGCGAGGATGAAGCGCTGGAAACGGCCCGTGCCCTGCTGGAAGAACAACAGAATATTACTCTCGGAGATAAGGAGCGTTTGTATGGTTATCTTGAAGGTGGGGGTCGGATTATCCTGCCTGAACCGGAAGCTCTACTGACACCCGCTTCAAAAATGCCAGGGCTGGATGGTCAAAAAATGTCCAAATCCTATGGGAATACTATCGCGCTGCGGGAAGACCCTGAAATCATTGAAAAAAATCTGCGCACTATGCCAACCGATCCAGCCAGAGTACGTCGAACCGATCCCGGAACTCCGGAAAAGTGCCCTGTGTGGAGTTTGCATCAGGTATACTCGAGCGATGAGATAAAGACCTGGGTGCAGGAAGGTTGTCGTACCGCCGGTATTGGCTGCCTTGATTGTAAAGGCCCGGTCATTGATGCGATTCAACAGGAGCTTGCCCCGATTCGGGAGCGTGCGGTTGAATATGAGAAGGACAAGGGGCTGGTGCGTAATATTCTCAGTGAAGGCTGTGACAAGGCACGCGATGTTGCCAAACAGACTCTGAGTGAAGTGAGACAGTCGATGGGATTAGATTACAGGCAGAATTAAGCATGACAGAAACGCCACAACAAAATCAGTCACAGGAGCAGACCGAAATGCCCTTTGCCATTGTGCAGGGCACCGCCGTGACTAGTCTGCCCAAGGATCTGTACATCCCACCCGATGCACTGGAAGTATTCCTGGCCGAATCTTTTGAAGGGCCACTGGATTTATTACTCTACCTGATTAAAAAGCAGAACCTCGATATTCTCGATATTCCGATTGCGGAGATCACACGCCAGTACGTGGTATATGTTGAGCTCATGAAAGAGTTACAGCTGGAACTCGCAGCCGAGTATCTGGTTATGGCCGCCATGCTGGCCGAGATTAAATCGCGTATGTTATTGCCGCGCCCAGCTGAAGATAATGTGGACGAAGATGATCCCCGTGCGGAGCTGGTTCGACGCCTGCAGGAATATGAACGCTATAAACAGGCGGCAGAAGATATTAATGAAATGCCACGCGTTAATCGTGATATTCATCTGGTTGAATTACCCGTGCCCGACAAGAAGGTGGTCAAATTACCTCCCCGGGTCGATATGAAAGATGTCATGAAGGCGCTGCATGATGTGATGCAACGCGCTGAAAATTATGCCCATCATCATATTCAGATGGAGCCCTTATCGGTACGCGAGCGCATGTCGGTGGTACTGAGCACTGTTAAGGCCGATCAGTTTACCGACTTCTCTGCGCTGTTTACTATCGAAGAAGGTCGCAGTGGTGTGGTCGTCACTCTGTTGGCAATTCTGGAACTGATTAAACAATCACTTATTGAGCTGGTTCAGACAGAAGCGTTTGGACCTATTCATGTAAAGGCAGCCGGACAAAGTGCGGCAAATGATCAATCGTAATTGAGTTGGAAGTTAGAATGGAAAAAGAGCAATTAAAACCCGTCCTTGAAGCCGTATTAATGGCCTCGTCACAGCCTTTGTCTGTAGATGCCTTAATCAAACTTTTTCCCGAAAACGAACAACCCGAAAAGGATGATGTTAATGCGGCGCTGGAAGAAATGGTGAATGAGTGCGAAGGGCGCAGTTATGAACTCAAAGAAGTCAGAAGCGGCTACCGTTTTCAGGTGCGTAAAGATTATGCCGACTATGTCACTCGCCTGTGGGAAGAAAAACCTGCGCGTTATTCACGCGCCCTGCTCGAAACCATTGCTCTGATTGCCTATAAGCAACCGATTACCCGTGGTGAGATCGAAGCCGTGCGTGGTGTTAGTGTCAGTAGCCAGATCATTAAAACTCTGGATGAACGTGGCTGGATCAAAATTGTGGGGCACCGTGATGTACCAGGTCGGCCTTCACTGTATGCAACAACCAAAGAGTTTCTTGATTACTTCAACTTAAAGAGTCTGGATGATTTACCCAGTCTGCAGGAAATCCGCGATATTGATCAAATCAATGCCGAGCTAGATCTACGTCTGCCCGATGCGGAAGAACAAAACCAGACTGAGGAAAGCGATGCTGCTGTGATCAACCTTGAGTCTGATACTGCAGATGAATCAGTTGAAGAGCAAAATAATCCACCCACTTATGAGGCTGCACCTGCCTCTGTAGAAAATTAAATAAGAAGCCAGTCCGCATGGACGAAAAACTGCAAAAGGTACTGGCCAATGCGGGCTTTGGCTCGCGCCGTGAGATCGAAGGCTGGATCTCAGCTGGACGCATCAGCGTTAATGGTCAAACCGCCCACCTGGGTATTCGTGTTTCCGAACAGGATAATATTCTTATCGACGGTAAACCGTTTAAGTTCCCTAATCATGCTCAAAAAACGCGCGTCATTATGTATCACAAACCTGTCGGTGAAGTGTGTACTCGCGATGATCCCGAAGGACGTACAACCATCTTTGATAATCTACCTTCGATTCAACGGGGTCGTTGGATTACTGTTGGTCGACTCGACATCAATACCTCTGGACTGTTGTTATTAACCACCAATGGTGAGCTGGCGAATCGACTCATGCATCCGTCTTCAGAAGTTGAGCGTGAATATGCCGTGCGAATTCTGGGGCAGGTGAGTGATGAGGCACTCAAACAGTTACGAACCGGCGTAATGCTGGAAGATGGCAAAGCTAACTTTGATGTGATTCGTGACTCAGGCGGTGAAGGTGCTAATCACTGGTATCATGTTATCTTAAAAGAAGGTCGTAACCGTGAGGTACGTCGCTTATGGGAAGCAGTGGGTTGCACCGTAAGTCGCTTAAGTCGAATTCGCTATGGCGCCATTGAACTTGGTCGTGATCTGAAACAGGGTAAGTGGCAGGACATTCCGCCGCGTCAGATCGAAAAGCTGGCAAACAGCGTTAAGCTTAAACTCAAGTTGGAAGATATTTATCAAAATAAAACACATTTGCGTCGTACAAAAAATCGTAATTCAGGCAAATGGGGCTATTAGCACTCCCTGCAGATAACCCATAGTTGGCATACATCAAGACCGTGTCGCTAAAAAAAATATACAAAAACTTATTCTCTCAATATGGTCCACAAAACTGGTGGCCTGGTGAGACGCCATTTGAAATTATGGTCGGTGCCGTGCTTACCCAAAACACAGCATGGACGAATGTTGAGAAGGCTATTGCCAATCTCATCGAGGCCAATGCTCTCGCACCAGACATTATTGTCGACACCCATCCAAAACGTCTGGCCAGTTGGTTAAAACCTTCGGGCTATTTCAATATTAAGGCCAAACGCCTGAAAAATTATTGTCGCTGGTATTTGCAACAGGGTGAATACGAAACACTTGATCAATTACCGACGGATGAATTACGCGCAAGCTTGTTATCAGTCAACGGTGTTGGTCCAGAAACGGCCGATGATATTTTATTGTATGCCTTTAACCGTCCAGTGTTTATCATCGATGCCTATACACGACGCCTGTTTAAACGGCTCGGACATATCGATGGTGATGAGCACTATGAAAGTTTACGTGAATTTTTCCAACAGGGACTGAGCAGGGAAAAAGACATTGTGCAGTTATTTAATGAATACCATGCCTTAATCGTTATTCATGCCAAAGATTATTGTAAGACAAAACCACGCTGTGAGGATTGTTGTTTACAGAAGGAATGTGATTTTAAAACAGAGTAAATCAGGCGGTGGCCTTGACCTTATGCTTGGATCGCATGGTATAGGGCTTGAGTGATTCAGGGAGTGTAATATGTTCACCAATCATAACCACGACCTTGTTCACTTCATCATTAATAATTTCATGCAGCTGATTCACAATGGTCTGTTGTTCAAGGGCAGGGTGAAAATCACTGAGAATATAAATGCCAAAATGCCGTGCCTCAAGGATATGGGTAAGCAATTCTGAAGGAAGCTTGGTTCTTGGAATCTCGATATGTGCAGCGCCAATGCGGGTCAGGCCATGGTCTGGTTTGGAAAGGTAATAGGCTTTATTGCTAAAACGGCTGAGTTGGCCGATTAATTCTTCAACGCGCTGGGGGTCATAGGTTTCGATGGTGATGAGCCGGTATTGCGCATCAAACATTTTGTCCAGTTGATCGAGATAATTCATGGTTCTGTTCCATCCTGGGAATGCAGCGATTGTAATTCAGACCACAGAAATCGTCCACAGTTCTTTACTGCGGCGATGCACAATTTAAGAATGGGTTTAAAGCCCTTGATTTGATCGGGCTAGATATTTTGGTTCAGGGATTTTCGACAGTCTGTAATCGCGCATCAGCATAGAAGTGAACCTGATTTCGTCCCGCCTCTTTGGCCTGATATAAAGCTGCATCGGCTTTATTGAAAAGACGCTCAGGATTATCGCTGGTCTTCAGGGTGGCAATACCAAAACTCGCCGTCATGGCAATCTCTTGCCGATCATAAACGAAGGGATAGGACTCGATTGCACGACGCAGACGTTCGGCAATGCGCTTGGCACCTTCGGTATCGGTACCTGAAAGGATCAAGGTGAACTCTTCTCCACCAAAGCGGAACAACATATCACTACCACGAATGGTTTCGTCTACACAGGTCACCAGTGTCTTGAGAATATAGTCACCTGCACTGTGGCCATAGGAGTCATTAATGTTTTT
>JAOULB010000443.1 GCA_029882235.1 Gammaproteobacteria bacterium
TTGACAGCCACAATCACAAGCAACAAAAAAGCAACCGTAAAACCAAGTGGGCCAACGGGTGCGGGATCACCAATCTGCAAGGGAAAGTCTATAATGTAGGGCTCCCCACCTGACTCAAACTCAGCAGAAATAATGTATTTTCCTGCCTCACTAAAAATAAAGCCCTGTCGATAAACACCATCATCCAGCTGCTGTACACCCAGTGTTTCAACCTTATCGCTAAACCAGCTATCGTCCTTGACCTTAAAGGTGACTTCGCCATCAAAGGTATTACCGTTATCAATACGTGACGCGTACAGATTGACTCTTCCCGCTTCTTTGGGTTTTGGAAAGGCAGGGTAAGCCATGTAGGTCACATAGTATTCCCCTATCTGTGTTTCCACCTGCATACTGGGAGGTGTGTTTGAATCTGCACTCAGACTATATGAAGGTCTACCCAATACATGGTGAGCCTGCACACTCTGTGCAAGCAGAATGCTACCTAAGAAAATAATTAAAGATACTTTTATGATACTACTAGTATTCAAGTCGTTGTCCTTTTTGCCACTTGTCAATTTGCCTAATGCCAACGCCATGCCTGGCCTCTGTACCTTCGGAACGATGAACAATCCTGATGGGCAGACTGGGTTCAGGACAGACTTCCACACATTGCCCACATCCGACACAACCATCCTTCACTACTGGTCGATAAAAGTTACCAAATTCATAATCAATCGCCTGTTCACCTAAAGGACAAACACTCACACAGGCACCACACACACCCTGATCCACCCAGGGATAACAGGCAACTCGATCAATCTGCGCAATGCCCATGTCTATCTCACGTATCGGTGTAACCGTTAAAGCCTCTGTTGGACAAACTTCCATACAATAACCGCATAAAGTACAACTCTTCCTTGCGGGATCTATATAAGGCTTATTCGACTCTGGGCCACCATCAGATTTATGAAACAGAATACAGCGTGGTGGACAAACCTCGCCACATAAGCCACAACCTATACAGGCTTCAATAAACGCCTGCGGACCAGCCAATGCGCCCGGCAAAGGAATGCGCGATGTTGACGCTATAGCCTGTTCAGGAAACAGTAATCTTGAAATGAAAAAAGGCAAGCTACTGAAGCCAACAACGCCGACGGACATAACAATGTTCTGTAAAAATGTTCGCCGTATCATTTTTTTTCATTCCTGCTTATCATCGCCCGGTTTTACACGACGATAACTATGTCCCAGATGCCCCGGCCCCTGATTAGGTAAATCGTGAATATTGATCGTGAATGAAAGTGCATCCGTCGGACATACCGCAATACAGGCTGTACAGTTATTGCATTCCTGACTGAAATTATCACGTAGGGGGTCAAGCCCAAACTGGCACACCACATTACACTTGGCACAGTCATTACATTGCACCACATCTCGTTTTATTCTGAATAATCGATATCGACCCAGCAGAGAATATAAAGCGCCACCCGGGCAGACATAGCGACAGAAACCACGACGCGTTACCATTAGGTCAAATAACATCGTTAATAGAAAAAATACCATGCCTGCACCAAAACCATTCAGCGCAATCGCATAATAGATTTCACGTCCGAGAATTGCGGGGGGATACATTGCCGCAAACATGATGACACCCGTCAACATTGAAAAGACTATGCCGACGACAAGCACAAGATATTTGATACGAAAGTCGAGCTTATGACGGCTCACCGGCAAGCCCGATTTACGCAACCATGCACCCAGATTATCATTTAACTCATAGATAAACGTGGCTGGACATATCCAACCACAAAAGAATCGGCCAAAGATGATT
>JAOULB010000442.1 GCA_029882235.1 Gammaproteobacteria bacterium
GATCCGGATGATGTGAAACTGCTTTCTGAAGTAGCCGGTACAAAGATTGATGAAGTCTTCATTGGTTCATGCATGACCAATATTGGGCACTATCGTGCTGCGGGCAAGGTGTTGGAAGACAGCGCCGGTATTCCAACACGTTTATGGGTGGTACCACCCACACGTATGGATGAACACCAGTTAATCGAAGAAGGTTATTACGCTATCTTTGGCAAAGCCGGTGCACGTACCGAAATTCCAGGTTGCTCTCTATGCATGGGTAATCAGGCACGGGTTGCCGACGGCGCAACAGTCATGTCGACCTCGACACGCAATTTCCCGAATCGTATGGGCAAGGATGCAAATGTTTATCTGGGGTCAGCGGAATTATCTGCCGTCTGTGCCAAGCTGGGTTATTTACCCAAACCGGCTGAATACATGGAGGCTGTTAAGCATCTGGAACCAATGGCAGATGATATTTATCGTTATCTGAATTTCCATGAGATAGCGGAATACCAGCAAGCGGCGGGAAAGGAAATTAAGGTCACTGTTGCCTGATTAAACGTTGGAAATATTGAAAAAGCCACACAGTAAACACTGTGTGGCTTTTTTGTGATGTTAAAAACGGTATGTGAGTGATGCTGAAAATATATGTGTATTACCTTTATACTCACCATTATATGATGTGGTAACAGCTGAAGAGGCAGTCTGGTTTCTGTCATCCAGCCAGACATAGGCATAGGCCATATCTATGGTCAAATTTTGACTTTGTTCATAGCCGAATCCTAATGTTATTAATTGGCGATCTTCACCAGGGAGTCTGGGTGAAAAATCAGTATCTCTGATAGGTGTTGGATCAAAAACATACCCAATGCGTGATTTGAATTTATTATTGTATTTCCATTCAGCACCCATTCTAAGAGCCAATGTATTTTTCCAGTTTTCTGCAATACTGGAATTAGCACCTGTAATAGCATTTAATGCGGAAGTACCATAGGTTATATCAATACTGTCAAAGGTTTCCCAGCGGGTCCAGTCAAGATCAAAACTGAGTAATAATTTGTTATCCGGACGATATGCAACACCAATATTAAATATATCTGGGAAAGTTACAGATGTTTTGGCTGTGCTGGTGACACCAATTAGGGCCGCGGCACCAAGAACACCCAGATCAGGACCGCCAGTTGCAACACCATCAATATCGGCCTTGACCTGACTGCGATAATTCAAACCAAAATCAAAGCGGTCTGCCTTGTACATAAGGCCAAAATTCGCACCCCAACCATTACCATCACCTTCGAGTAGTAATATCTGATTATCAAGATGTACCTCATCAACATGGTAATAACTAATTCCACCACCTATAGATAAACGATCGTTAATTTTATAGGCAATTGTTGGATTTATATTGGCCATCTTGATTTCAGAAAAGCTTACGCTTTTAGCCATTTTTACCGCTGTTGATTCTGATGCAAAAGGAGCACCTGAATTACGCCAGTTTGTTGATAGACCAAAAGGGCTATTTATTCCTAGCCCGAATACAACGGGATGTTCTGGAGAATTGTAAGTTATATAACCATGCGGGACGAAAAAAGTTCTTTCTTTTGCCGAATAAGTTGTTGAGCCTCCATTTGGTGTAAATTCATGAGAGGGCTTAATAATATCACCTCCAATGGTAAGAACTTTACCTTTTTGAAATGCAATGCCTGCAGGATTAAACCATATTGCCGATGCATCATCGGCAACCGCTGTAAAGGCATTACCCATACCCATTCCCTTAATACTCATTTCAGGAATCTGATAACCACCGGCAGAAGATTGTGTACTGTAA
>JAOULB010000444.1 GCA_029882235.1 Gammaproteobacteria bacterium
CTCCAGACCCAGTTCGTTAATAATGTCTTCGAGTGAAGGATAGGGGGCACCTGTCTCTGGTGTTGTGCGTCCATCACGAAACTCAGAACTGGAGAAAGTTTTGTAAATCCAGTCCCAGCTACCGTCTTCATCAAAGTAGTACGTATCGTCTTTAGAGAAGAGATAGTTACCAAGATGATTTTCAGCACTTAACTCCAGTGGTAATGAAGCGTTCATGACCTTTGCCAAAGCAGCACCTTCACCCAACTGATTGGATATAGCGTACATATGGACATCAGGAACCTCATCAATGCCGTCGACTGGGATAAACTGCGCTTTCATATCGATGAGGCCGCGTGCAACATAGACCTTGGTGCCAGGGAATACATTTAAGTCTCTGGTAACATGGATACGGAAACCTTCAGCCCATTGATTACCATCATCAAAGCGCAGGAACATATCAGCAACACGCTGGTTATTATTGAAGTTAAAGTCCATGCGCATGTGTGTTGGATCATCGGCTTTACGATTTTCTCGGTTGATTCCCAGTCCATCAATAATCATGCGGCCTGTAACGACATTATTTTCAGCTTCGTTCCAGGATACATAGAACTGAGGATCTTCGCCCTGTTGTGGTGGTGACTGACGATCATAGGCATAGTACAGACGTACTGTGGTTTGAGTTTCTGAATCGTCAGTTACGCTGTAGTGGGTTGGATCTTCAGGATCGTAACCGGGTGTACCGAGATGGTTGTCTGTTTCATGAATGCTGCCGTTGTGCGGAACAAAGTTTGAAACATCAATGACAAAATCAGCAACACAAGTCCAGCGTGCAATCGCCGAGACCATAAACTTCGTCATTTCATAGCCATTGCGGAAATGATCGCCGTCATCATTGCCAATATAGGCGCAGGGTTGGCTGGCTCCTTCTGCGGCTGATGCAGCAGTTTTTACATTTCTTGCTGCGGCGGGCTGGCCACCGGTTAGACTCTTCGGCATGTCCAGACGAAGGTTAGGCGTAATGTCAGCGGGCTGGCCATTATCACCGCCACCACAACCTGCGAGCAGGACAATAGAAATACCAGCGATATAGGCGGGCAATTTTTTACAATAGCTTGATATAAAAGTATTCATGTTTATCTCCTGTAGTTATTTATCTGCCACAATCCATTTGTTTCAATGCAGGGTTTGACATATAAATGTGTGTTGTTTGTTGAATTTGTTCACATGGTAGAAGAGACAGGCAGTTCGACTGGATTTGAAAATATTTCTGCGATCAGGGATAGCCGGGGAATATGAGCAAATAAATCCAGACAAAAACAAAAAAAGCGAAAAATTTATCAAATGGCGTGGTTTTTCATGTCCTGTTATTGTTACCTTTATGGGAAATACGGGATAAATATGGTGACAGGGCATTGTTATAGAACAAAACAACCCCGCGGCTCTCTGCGCGTGTGGCTGGCTGTGGGCCTGTTTGGTTTGCAACTCACGGTTGTGAATGCAGCAAATTCGCTCAAGCCCCCGGATGATCCGCGTCAGTCCATTACCTTCTGGCGTCAGCACTCCATTTCCGCCGATGTCGATTCCATGGCCCGAATGGCCCGTGATGTTTTTCAGGTGTTATTGCGGACCTGGGATAATTCTCGGCTTGAACCGGGGCTTTATGTGGTTAAATCTTCGGCGGGGCCATGGGCGGCATCTCTGGAAGATGGCAATATTTTATTAAGCCGTGCTGCGGTCGAAACCTGTTTGAAGTTTGGTAAGGATCGCGCGCCACATTTATTGGCCTTTGTGCTGGCACATGAACTGGCACATCAACGTTCCGATGAT
>JAOULB010000445.1 GCA_029882235.1 Gammaproteobacteria bacterium
GATAGCTGTGCCTATCGCCGCCTGTTTGAAGGGCATGAGCTGCCGGACTGGCATCCCCTTTTGACGCAGGATCAAAACAGCGTCAAGGTGGCGGGTGTTTCGGTCTCACAATATGCGGTGTGTGAAGATTATATCCACCCTGATCAGTTGCAGGATCACGTCATTCATCGTCTGAAATGAGCCAGTGGTTTGTCTATATCCTGCGTTGTGCAGATGGAACCTTCTATACCGGGATCACGACCGATGTTGAACGTCGCCTGCATGAACACAACCACAGCAATAAGGCCGCCAAATACACGCGTAGTCGCCGCCCGCTAAAACTGGTCTATCTGCTTGATTGTGAAAATCGCTCGGAAGCGGCCAGTTCAGAACATCGAATCAGGCATCTGGCACGGCAACAAAAACAGGGCTTGATCAGGGCGTATCAGTCAGATCGACGAAGGCACAAAACAGACTAGTTTTTGACCACTTGCACCAATACCCACGGTGCCACCACGACCGACCAGAATTCAGGCCCGCTTTCCTGCCACTGTAGGGCATCATGGTCATTGGCACGCCAGACCTGATTTTGGCTGAGCCAGGATTCAAACAGTTGCTTGTCATCCTCCTTTAATTTTACGGCGACCTCGATCAAATCGAGTTCACTGCTCACCACGATCACGATGCCGCGGGCAAAGTGGCGTTGTAATTCGGGCCAGCTCAGTCGGCCGGTTTCAAAATTCAGCTTTTGGCTTAAATCGTCGCCATTAGTCGGTAAATCGTCGTTATTATCGCTCATCGTCGGCCTTAACATTAATTCTTATATAGCAATTAAATTAATAAGTTGCGTCTGTGATAGTGAAAGGGCAGAATGCGCCCACGCTGCATTGGCATCGTCGGGCGATGCGATTGAACTGGATTATAACAAAGAGGATTTATAGATGAAGTTGATTTTATTAGGCGCACCAGGCGCAGGTAAGGGTACCGTAGCCAAGATGTTGACCAAGCTGGACGGTTCTGTTCAGATTTCTACTGGTGACATTCTGCGTGGCGCAGTTGCTGCTGGCACCGAGCTGGGCAAACAGGCCCAGGCCTTCATGAACGCCGGTGACCTGGTTCCTGATGAACTGATCATGGGCATCATGGGCACACGCCTGCAAGAACCTGATTGTGAAAAAGGTTTCCTGCTTGATGGTTTCCCACGCACCATTCCACAGGCTGAACAGCTGAAAGAAATGCTGGCCAAGCTGAACATCGAACTGGACATGGCCGTTGATATCCAGGTTCCTCGCGACGTGATCCTGGATCGTCTGACCACTCGCCGTACCTGCTCTAATGGTGATTGCCAGGCTATCTACAACGTCAAGAGCAACCCTACCAAGGTAGAAGGTGTATGTGACAAATGTGGTAGCCCGGTTGTACAACGTGAAGATGAAACTGAAGCCGCCATCAGCCACCGTCTGGAAACCTACAATGAGAAAACAGCCCCATTGATTGGCTTTTATGAAAAAGAAGGTTTGCTGGTTGGTGTAGATGCCACTTCCAGTGAAGCGGTTATCGAAGCCATTCAGGAAAAACTGGGCGCCACTGCCTAAGTTACTTCCGTAAGGTAAAAATGGAACCGGCCAGTGAGTGATCACTGGCCGGTTTTTTTATGGTGATTGAGCAAAGCGGCTGGAACAATTCAACCCGCTAGAAAGTAACAAGCCTCCTGCTGTGTTTGCGTGTTCAAACCGCTCGATTCAAACAAAGCCGATACCACTTCAGACAATTATAGAAAGACCTACGATTATTGTTCTGCTTTTCGCCTATGCTGTATATATAAATGG
>JAOULB010000103.1 GCA_029882235.1 Gammaproteobacteria bacterium
TGAATATAATGCAGTCTCTCAATCAGTTGCGCAGGATGAAGGTCTGAAACAGGCTCTTGAGCAACAAACTATCGAGCGATACCTTGATGGTCAGCTTTCAAGTGATGAAGGACAAGATATTGAGCAACTTTTGCAGTCGAATAATCATGCCCTGAAAGCTGCACTGCATTACGTTAGTCATAGTTCTGCAATGGCCAGGCATGATGAAACAACTTCAGGCGATGATGTTTCTACCACGGATAGAGTGAAACAGCATACACCATCAGAATCAAAATTCTCTCTGGGGACTATGCTTAAGCAATTGTTCAACTTTCAGGCTCCGGCATGGATTGTTGCTCCAGTCGCGGCGGCCCTGGTACTGGTCGTTAATCTTGTTTCAGTGCCTTTGAAAATGGCGGGTGATGATCAATTAATTGTCGCTCAATATCAGGATAACCCAGTTATCCGCTTTTCTTCTCAGGAGCAGGCGCCGGGGATTGGATTTTTTGCAGATGCAAACACCATAACAAAGCCGTATGATCCAGTCATTACTAAAATTGAAGCAGATAAACATGTGCGCCTGGCCTGGAATGATATTGAGGGTGCCGATGCTTATACGATTCAGTTACATATATTTAAGAATGGACAGCGCAACAAAGTTCTAAATTTAACTACCAAAGATACACATGTCCGCTTTAAAAGAGTGGAACATGATATTGGGCAACGATATGAGTGGGATCTGTCTGGTATAACAATTGAAGGGAAGAAGTTTCAGGCATCAGGAGGCTTTGTTATCCAGTCATTAGAGGAATAGCGCTTGGGAAAAAACTTATGAAAACAGATTGCTATGAGAAAAATAGTCTTCCTGTAAAAGCAGGAATGCTATTGTTTGGTATTTTTATTGCGTTTGTAAATAATGTTTATGCTGAGTCAAGAGGAATTGGCCTGCATAAAACAAAAAATGCATCCGGAGTATCTTTACAGGACACAACTTATCGTGCACTGATTATTGGTAATAATGATTACCGACGTACAGGTGGGAAATGGCCTCGATTAAAAACGGCTATTTCTGATGCCAGTGCGCTAAGAAATGTGTTACGTAAAAGTTATAATTTTACAGATATTCGCGTCCTCAAAAATGCAACTCGTCGTGATGTGCTGGTCGAGTTAAAGGCATTGGCGAAACGGGTGAAAAAAAATGATAGTGTGCTGGTCTATTATGCGGGACATGGTTATCTTGATGATGAATCACAACAGGGCTACTGGGTGCCGGTCGATGCAAAAGGCCTCGATCAAACGACCTTTTTGCGCAATTCAACAATCCGAGATGAGCTCACGCTGATTGCCTCACGTGGGAAACATACTTTATTGATAGCAGATTCATGCTTCAGTGGTTCACTGTTGCGAAGCGGAACCCGTGGTATATCCACTGATATAGGCACCGAGCTGTATTATCAGAAGGTGGCCAATAAAAAGAGTGTACAGATCATGACGGCTGGGGGGGTGGAATATGTGGACGATAACTACAAATCTTCAGGACACTCTCCGTTTACTTATTTTCTTCTAAATGAACTGAAGACGAATAATCGTGCCTTAATCAGTATGAGTGAGTTATCAACTAATGTGCAAAAGGCTGTGGCAAACAATGTTGATCAAGTGCCAGAGAGTGGAGTCCTGCATGGCGCAGGGGATGAGCTAGGTGAGTTTGTGTTTATTAAGGTCGATGTAAAGGCAAAAGGGATTGATAAGGATAAGATCAAGGTTATTGTGAATGTTGATACTGAACAGGAACAAAAAATTCAGAAAAAGGAAACTCAGGTTAAACCAAAGAGAAATCTGCTGCCGTTACCAACAATGTAGCTAATAAGGTGTGTCTATGTGGGTTAATAATCGAATAAATATTATCTGTTTTTTATTTGCGATGTCGTTCAATGCGAATAGTTCAACACCAAGTGGCATAAGCCTGTCTGCAAGCATTCTTGGGAATAACTGGACAGGACAAAACACGACTAGCGGAACCGATTTTGAGGCATCCGAAGGTAAGCAGTTTGCCTATAGTGCGGCTTATCATTATGGTAAATTTTTTGCTGGTTTAAATGTGCAAGGTGGAACCTACGAGTTTGGTGCCAAGGCCCCAGATCGTATTACTACTACCGGCTCAATAAGTAATTCAAATGTAAAAATAAAGCGCAGTGAACTCGACCTTGTTGCCGGATATTTTATCACTAATAGAATTTCCATATTTTTAGATATTAAAGGAACAAATAATAACTGGCTTGATGAAAACTATGAACAGGCTTTCAGTGGCTTTGGTCTGGGTGTATATACAGCCTGGCCATTATCGGATAAATGGAGTTTGAAAGGGTCGCTTGGTGTGATTTCTAATGGCATTGTTAAAGTAAATGATGAAGAAGCTGGTGAAGGAACAAGTAGTTCACTGGATATTGGCGCAATGTATAACGTGTCATCAAAAGGTAAGATTAATTTTGGGATAAAAGCATCATCACAGACGTATAAATTCGACTCTGGCCAGGAGCAGACTCATAGTATTACCGGGGTATACGTTGGCTATAGCCATTCGTTTACCTTAAATTAATGGTTTTTGCTCAGAAATATGAGATAAGCGATGAAATTTAATCTACGTCACTTAATCTTAAGCTTGTTGATAGGATATGTTTTAACTGTTCTGGCGCCTGTCCTGCAGGCAAAAAATAACAATATCAAACTGGACATCACGACCCATCTTGGCGATGTGCATAATTTCTCAAAGGGTGACACGGTTTCTTTTCTGCTTTCTCTTGATCAAGATGCCTATGTTTTTGTTGTTTATGAGACCGCCACGGGAGAGCTTATCCAGTTGATTCCTAATGCTGCAGTAGCGACAAATTTTTATAAGGCGGGTTTATATATCACCATCCCTGAGCCTGATTCAGGTTTTGTGTTTAAGATTCAGGAGCCCTTTGGTAGGGAAAAGCTATGGGCATTTGCAGTCTCATCACAGACTCCCGAATTTAGTGGGGATGTTTTAGCCAATGGATTAAAGCAACTGAAGGTGAGCCTGGCAGAGCTTGTAAAAACACTGAAGTCGGATAAAAAGGGTTTTGGTCAAACACAATATCACCTGCATACGCATGCCGGTAAATAATCATATTTTCATATTGGGGATACGTTTTTTCGCCTGTTCGTAGATATGTTCGGTCAGGATATTTTCTTTTACTAATCGTTCCAGTCGAGTGATTTCATTTATGAGCATCTGGTGCTTATCGATACGTGTACTTTGACTTGCGGCGATAATACGATTCTTCAGGTCGTCGACAAAGGTGTCATAATCACTTTTGTTTGGATTGTTATAGAGCAGGCTGATCAGGGCGACACCACAATATCGACTGCGAAACTCTGTGACATGGGGGGAGCGGGTCAGGAACATCACCAGCGAACCTAATGTAAGAAGAACAAATATCAGCACAAAGGGCATCAGCCGACTGAGCACTTCATTATTCTCACTTTGAAATATATAGAACCCATATACTACTGCAGCAATAGCGAAATAGAGGGTGCCAAACAACCAGCGCCAGGAAAAATAGCGGTGTCGTACTGGCCAGGGTTCAAGGATACTGAGATTCAGGTTAAACTTTTTTTCGCCGACCAGGCCGCGGCGGCTTACCTCAATAAATTTTTGATCATAGACGGTGAAATTACGTTCTTCGCCCGTTGCAGAAATTTTCTGGAATAGAACGCGATTGGTGGTTCGTCCATTATTGTTTTTCTGTTCTTCAGTATTCATAGTATGAGCTGTCAGAGATCCAGAACGTTTTGGTATATTAGCCCGGCGATCAATTTTTGACCATAGACGGACTAGTGAGATTAACGGCTTAGCGAATTTTTGGCAAATATTGTGATACTTTTGTGAATTATTCTGTCTATCCTTACAGTAATCAAGGCTTGTTTTCCTTATATATATATTATGAATCAGATATTAGTCGTAGAAGATAATAAAGATATGGCCGACCTTGTCGCCATGCATTTGCGTGATATGGGCGCAGAGGTGACGGTATGCACCCATGGTGACGACGGCCTGAACAAAGCACTGGCCGGGAAATTTGATCTGATTATCCTGGATATTATGTTGCCCGGGACAGATGGTCTGCAGATATGCAAGCAGTTACGTGCGCAATCAAATTATACCCCCGTACTTATGTTAACAGCGAAATCAACGGAGCTTGATCGAGTGCTTGGCCTGGAGATCGGCGCGGACGACTACCTGACCAAACCCTTTAGCATTCGTGAGCTGATTGCCCGAGTTAAAGCAATTCTACGTCGTGTCGATGCCTTTGCCAGTAATGCCGAATCCAGCGGTGAGAAGATCTTACGTATTGGTGAAATGGAAATCGACTATGAACGCCGCACGGTCAAACTCAATGGTGAGGAATTAGGTCTTACGGCCAAAGAGTTTGATTTACTCTGGTATTTTGCCAGTCAGCCCGGACGTGTCTTCAGTCGTATGCAATTACTTGATCAGGTCTGGGGCTATGGCCATGAAGGTTATGAGCACACGGTCAATTCACATATCAATCGATTGCGGGCCAAAATTGAGCAGGACCCCTCTAAGCCGCACTACATCCTGACTGTCTGGGGAGTGGGCTATAAATTTACCGATCAGGAAAAGCAGGTGGCGGGTTAAATGTTTAATACCCTCTACAGTAAACTTGCCGCATCACTATTTGGTCTGGTTGTTTTAATTGGACTGACGTTTTTTCTACTGGTGCGCTATTCAACTGAGATGTATCAGCAGGAGTTAAACCAGAAACTTAATTCCAGTCTGGCCGAGCATATCGTTGCCGAAGAGGCCTTGCTCAAAAATGGCAAAATCAATCGAGCAGCACTAAAAGAAGTTTTCCATATGTTGATGGTTGTTAATCCAAGCATCGAAGTTTATCTGCTGGATCGGCAGGGCAAGATTCTTGATTACTCGGCGCCGGATGAAAAAATCCGTCGCACCCATGTCAGCCTGGCCGAAATAAATCAGTTTATTAATAATAGAGGTCAATATCCTGTACTTGGTGACGACCCACGAGACATTGGCAGAAAAAAAATCTTTTCAGTCGCTCCCGTGTTTCAGAATAATATCATGGAGGGCTATCTCTATATTATTCTGGCGAGTGAAGAAATCGACAGTATCGCTCACATGCTTGAAGGTAGCTATATCGCCCGATTTACCGTATGGGGTGTGGTTGCCAGTCTGGTGATTACTTTAATAATGGGGCTGCTTATTTTCTTCTGGTTAACCGGACGCTTACGAACACTTGCTGAAGTCATGACGGCTTATGCCAGCCAGGATAAACTGGAACAATTCACTCAACGTTATGATGTGCGCGAGGATGGCGGTGATGAAGTCGATCGACTCGGACAGAATTTTAATGCCATGGCCGATCGCATCGACGAGCAAATGCAGGCCTTAAAAAGAAATGATAATCAGCGTCGCGAACTTATTGCCAATGTCTCACATGATTTACGTACCCCACTGGCAACACTACATGGCTATCTTGAAACATTAATGCTGAAAGAAAAACAACTTTCAGATGAAGAGCGTAATCGTTATCTTGAAATTGCGGCCAGTCATAGTCATCGTTTGAATCAGCTTGTTTCGGAATTGTTTGAATTAGCCAAACTCGATTCGGTCGAGACTTTATTAAATATTGAGCCCTTCTCCTTAGCTGAACTAACTCAGGATGTAGTGCAGAAATTTAAACTGGCGGCCAGTGAAAAAGGGATCAACATTAAAACGAATTTCAGCGACAGCATTTCTTACGCCTATGGCGATATTGGCATGATGCAACGTGTACTGGAAAACCTGCTGGAAAATGCCTTGCGTTACACCCCAAAAGGGGGTTGTGTTAGCGTTTCCCTGAACGAAGAAAATCATAAGGTACAGGTCAAGGTTGCAGATACAGGCTGTGGTATTCCTGATGATGAGCTGCCACATATCTTTGATCGATTCTATCGGCTGGAGAAAAGTCGCAAAGCAAATGCCGATAACGCGGGCCTTGGTCTGGCCATTGTGAAGCGTATTGTTGAACTTCATGGAAGTCAGATTAAGGCGGAAAGTGCACCCGAAAAAGGCACCAGCTTCTCTTTCTGGGTTGAAAGCTGGCAACATTGAGTCTGTGATAGAAATGTGAACATTGTGTGAACTCGTTGTGACCAGACAGGCTTAGGCTTAATAGTGCAAGAGTGAAAATAACTATTAACCTAACAAGGAGTCTGAGAATGAGACAACGATTAGTACAACTGTTTGCGGTTTTATTAACAATTACGGGCACAGCTAATATTGCGAGTGCAGATGACAATGGCAGCTACGAAGTTAAAATTACAAACCTGACACGTGGTTCTGTATTTACACCTGCTTTAGTTTTAACAAGCGAAAAAGGTTTATCCATATACTCAGAAGGCGAAGCGGCTAGCGATGAATTGGCACAACTTGCCGAAGGTGGTGCAACACAACCATTGCTGGATGCCTTAACTGCAACAGGTAAAGTAAAGAGTTCAGCTTCTTCTGGGTTAATTTTCCCCGGCAAGACTGTCACTGTGAATATTGCTATGGACGATGACGCAAAGCGTATTAGTTTCGCATCGATGATATTACCCACCAATGATGGCTTTATTGCGGCTAATGCACTTAAAGCTCCTAAGAAGGGCAAATCACTTGTTGTTTATATGAAGGCGCTTGATGCAGGCAGTGAAATGAATGATGAATCATGCCTGAATATCCCAGGCCCACATTGTGGTGGTGAAGGCTACAATGCTGCCACTGGTGAAGGTTATGTGCATGTCCATTCCGGAATTCATGGTGATGGAGATTTAAGCACTGCAGCATACGACTGGCGCAACCCTGTTGCAAAAGTAACAATTACACGTATTAAGTAAGAAAATACGGCGCCAGTAATAACTGGCGCCAGCTTTAACAAAGAGCGATAGAACCATGAAAAAAAGATTAGCGATACTTTCTATTATTTTTGCTCTGCTCGTAGGTATGATTAATATATTGCCAGCACGGCAACCGGAAAGCTTGCAGGGGATTGCACCCTCTATTAGTAGCAATAAATGGCTCAATAGCAAACCGCTGGAGCTTACGCAATTAAAAGGTCAGGTCGTCATGGTCGAATTCTGGACCTATGGCTGCTATAACTGTGTCAATGTCGAACCTTATGTGAAGAAATGGTATAGCAAATACAAAGACAAGGGATTTGTTGTTGTTGCTGTACACTCGCCCG
>JAOULB010000104.1 GCA_029882235.1 Gammaproteobacteria bacterium
ATCGGAGTTAAATTCTACCTGTGCCAGATGGCTTCACGTGTACTGGGCATTAAGAAGGGTAATAAAATTCCGGGCGTAAAATTTGTGCCTGGAGGACACATTGCAGTAGCTGATTTCCAGGAAGAGGGATATAACCTTATCGACCTGTAATCCATTTTTTGTATATGCCAGATTAACGCTCTGACCAACCAGTCAGAGCGTTTTTATTTTAATCAAAGCTTACCTTCTTTCTCCCGGCCTTAATTTTGCCCCGATGGGTTTTGGCCTCAAGGCGTCTTTTTTTCGCAGCCTTGCCCGGTTTTGTTGCGATCCGCTTTTTCTGAGTGACTGCGGCAGAGCGGATTAACGCCTGCAGTCGTTCCATGGCATCGATTTTGTTTCTTTCCTGAGAGCGTGATGACTGGGCCTTGATGATAATTACCCCATCGCTTGTGATGCGCTGATCTTTTAACTTCAACAGGCGCTGTTTGTAAAAATCAGGCAGACTGGAGCGGTGAATATCAAAACGAAGCTGAATCGCAGTCGATACTTTGTTTACATTTTGACCGCCTGGCCCTTGCGCGCGGATCGCAGAAAACTCAATTTCCTGTTCTGGAATAAAGACATTGTTAGATATTTTTAACATGACACTATGATACAGGAATTTATTAATCCAAAGACGGTCTATAATTGGTAAACAATTTCTCATGAAAATGACCATGCGTAAAATATTTTTAGTGATGATCACGGCTTTCATGCTCAGCGCCTGTAGCATGAAGACGATCTACAATCAGCTCGACTGGATCGCTGCTGATTATCTCGGCAATTTTGTTGATCTTTCAGAAGCGCAGGAAGAACAACTGCATAAACATCTTGCGGCAACCTTAAAGTGGCATCGTGATACCCAGCTTCAGACCTATGCCGACTGGCTGCAAAAGGTCAAAAAAGATGTGCAATCTGGTTTAACGAAAAAAAAGGTTGTTCAGGGAACACAGGAAATGCAGGATGCATGGAACAGACTAATGATACGTTTCGCAGATGATATGGCGGGCGTGCTGCCTGGCTTAAGCAAAGAGCAGCAACAGGAATTGTTTGATGGGTTTAAAAGTAAAAATGAAGAATATAAAGAAGAGCGAGTTGAAATCAGTAAAGAAGAACAACTGGAAAAAACGACAGAACGTCTTACTGACGGACTAAAAAACTGGATCGGTGAAGTACATCCTGATCAGGAAAAGCTCGTTGCAGCAGCAGCAAAAAAACTAAAACCGCTGGCCTCAGAATCTCTACAAACAAGGCAACGCTGGCAGGCTAAATTGAAATCAATTATCGAGAATCACAAAAACAAAAAATCCACTCGTAATGCATTGCGCAGCCTTTTTGCAAAACCGGAACTACTGCGTAGTGAAAACTACAAAAACTTACTGGCACATAATAAAAATGTGATTGAAGAACTGATTGTCTCCATAGCAAAAACGCTGACGTTTGAGCAGGAACATTATTATTATTCGCGTCTGGATTACTGGAGTGATTTTTTTACAGACCTGGCAATGGAAGGAAAGGCGGGCTAGTTAAAGAAGCGGTTTTAAATGTGGCCAGACGTTGTTCAGAATTTTTGTTTGTGCATTGGCACGAGGATGAATGCCATCCTCCTGCATCAGATTTTTATGACCTGATACATGATCCAGAAAACGCGGAACCAGGCCAACCTTGTACTGACTTGAGAGTTGCGTATAGAGCTGGTCAAAGCGCGAATTATAATAGGCACCATAATTTGGCGGTAGACGCAAACCGGTCACCAGTACTTTTGCCCCGTGTTTATGTGAGAGCTTGATCATTTGTTTCATGCTGGACTCGATTTCATCAAAAGGCAGTCCGCGCAGACCATCGTTACCACCGAGGGCAATAATCACAATTGCGGGTTGCTGTTTCTTCAGGATGGGGCCAAGCCGATTCAGACCGGTACGCGTGGTATCGCCACTGACACTGGCATTAACAACACGATGAGGATAAGAATTATTTTGTAAACGTTTTTGTAATAGGTTCACCCATCCCTGTTCAGTATTGATACCATAGGCAGCACTGATACTATCACCAAGTACAACAATTTTCGGTGCCGCAGCACTGACCGAAAAAGAGTAAAAAAATAAAGTAGCAAGCAGGAGTCGTAATAACATGAGTTCGCAACAGTCCGAGTCGTTTGTCCAGGCCATTCAGTTGGGCAAGCAGGTCACCACATCCGAAGGCACATTGAATATTTTAGATGATATCAACTTTAGCATCGATAGTGGAACTTCTGTGGCTGTGCTGGGGGCTTCTGGCTCAGGCAAAACAACATTGCTCGGTCTACTGGCGGGTCTGGATCTACCCACAACAGGCAAAGTGCTCATCGCAGGTCAGGATATCAGTGAGCTTGATGAGGACGGCCGTGCCCTGTTGCGTGCTGAAGTAATTGGATTTGTTTTTCAGAATTTCCAGTTGCTTAATGGTTTAACGGCACTTGAAAATGTCATGCTGCCCTTAGAGCTGGCAGCAGCACCGCATCCTGCTAAAACAGCAAGTGATTTATTAGCACGTGTTGGCTTAGGTGAGCGTTTGCATCATTACCCCAATCAATTATCCGGTGGTGAGCAACAACGCTGTGCCATTGGTCGCGCCTTTGCTGCCCAGCCCCAATTATTATTTGCCGATGAGCCGACGGGTAATCTGGATCAAAAAACAGGCCAGCGCATTATTGATTTATTGTTTGAATTTAACCGAGAGCAGGGTGCAACTTTAATCATGGCAACCCATGACGAACAACTTGCGAGCAGATGCGATCTGCAATTGCATATGGAAGCGGGGAAGTTAATTTAAACAGTCATGAAAGAAAATTCGTGTCATTCCGGCGAATGCCGGAATCCAGAGTATTAAATATAGACTAGACTCCGGCCTTCGCCGGGGTGACAAAACAAGTGTTATTTTATATTTGCTCAATAAATAATACTTGAACACAAACGGTCAAGAACTGGAGTATAAATATGGAGCCTGTTGTCATTCCGGCGAATGCCGGAATCCAGAGTATTAAATATAGACTGGACCCCGGCCTTCGCCGGGGTGACAAAACAAGTGTTATTTTATATTTGCTCAATAAATAATGCTTGAACACAAACGGTCAAGAACTGGAATATAAATGAAGCCTGTTGTCATTCCGGCGAATGCCGGAATCCAGAGTATTAAATATAGACTGGACCCCGGCCTTCGCCGGGGTGACAAAACAAGTGTTATTTTATATTTGCTCAATAAATAATGCTTGAACACAAACGGTCAAGAACTGGAATATAAATGAAGCCTGTTGTCATTCCGGCGAATGCCGGAATCCAGAGTGTTAAATATAGACTGGACCCCGGCCTTCGCCGGGGTGACAAATAAAGCGTTAACATAAAAGTTGTTATAGATTATGAAGAAAAATAATAGCAATATTTGGCGCTTTTCCTGGCAAATGCTGGGGCGTGACTGGCGTGGTGGCGAATTAAAAATTCTGGCCATTGCCCTGGTGATTGCTGTTACCAGTGTCAGCTCGGTTGGTTTTTTTATAGACCGTGTTGATCGCGGTATGCAACAACAGGCAGCAGAGTTGATTGCGGCTGATCTGGTGATCTCTTCACCGCGACGCATCAGCCCTGAACTGGAACAGGCTGCAAAACAACGTGGTCTACAAACCACCCGTGTGATTTCATTTCGCAGCGTCAGTTTTTCCAATGATCGACCACAGCTGGTTGAAGTCAAGGCCGTTACTCAAGGCTATCCCTTTCGTGGCAGCATACGCATTGCCGATGCGGCCTTTAGTGAAGATCGAACAACCGATGCCTTACCTGCAATCGGTGAAGCCTGGGTAGAACCGCGCCTGTTACAACTACTCAAGATCAAAGTCGGAGACGTCATTAATATTGGCGCACTTAAGTTGGTGATTAAACAGGTGTTGACTTACGAGCCTGATCGCGGCGGCGATATGTTTAGCATTGCCCCAAGAGTCATGATTAACCAGCAAGATCTAGCGGCATCACAGTTGTTATCAATCGGCGCGTTGGTTAATTATCGTTTACTCATGGCTGGGGATGAAAAAACAGTTGATGATTATCGTGCAACATTAAAAAAGCAATTAGATAAAGGTGAACAGCTATTAACAATTAAAGAAGGGCGGCCTGAACTACGCACTGCACTTGAACGCGCACAACGCTTCCTGGGTTTGGCCGCTTTGACCAGTGTGCTGCTTGCCGGCGTTGCTGTTGCAACAGCCGCGCGCCGCTTTGCAACACGACATTTAGATACCAGCGCGATACTCCGTTGTCTGGGCGCAACCCAGCAAACCATTATTCGCAGCTTCACGCTGGAAATGTTATGGCTCGCATTAATAGCCAGCACTGTTGGCGTCGTACTGGGGGCGATTACCCAAACGGGGATTACTGCCATTCTGTCTAATCTGCTATTGGCAAATTTACCCATGCCCTCAGCACAACCGCTAATCCTTGCCTATGCAACCGGTGTGATCCTGTTACTTGGTTTTGCCATTCCACCCTTGCTGGCGCTTAAGCATGTGCCACCGCTGCGTGTATTACGTCGTGATCAAACAGGTCGCGGCATCGTTAGCTGGCAGGTTTATCTTGCTGTAGTTGTGAGTATGGGAATTTTACTGCAATGGCAATTGGCCGATACCAAACTGGTGGCCTATGTCATGGGTGGCATGCTGGCGACAGTGACGGTTCTTGCATTGGCCGCATGGGGATTGGTTAAACTATTAAACACCCTGCGCCAACGTGTTGGTGTTGCCTGGCGATTTGGATTGGCCAATATTGCACGGCGTCCTGCAGGTAGTGTGATACAGATTACCGCCTTTGGTCTGGGTATTATGGTGCTATTACTCCTTTCAACGGTGCGCAATGATCTGCTCGAAGGCTGGCGTAAAAGTCTACCCCCGGATGCACCAAATCACTTTCTTGTGAATGTACAGCCGGATCAGGTTGATGCTATTCAACAGTTTTTTAAACAACAGGGTGTCTATAAACCCCAACTCTTTCCCATGGTGCGCGCACGTTTAACCCATGTTAATGAACGACTGCTTAATACGAGTGACTATGAATCAGAACGTGCCCGACGTTTACTTACTCGTGAGTTCAATCTCTCCTGGGCTGAAAATATACAGATTGATAATAGAATTGTAGCTGGACGTTGGTGGAGTAAGAGTGAGTATGGAAATAGTATGATGTCACTTGAAACAGGACTGGCCGAAACATTAGAAATACAATTGCATGACACCATTCGATTTAACATCAATGGTCAAAGCAAAGACTTTAAGGTCAGCAGCCTGCGAACAGTAGACTGGGATACCTTTAATATTAATTTCTTTTCGGTTGTCCCACCCGGCGTACTTGAACAGGAGCCCGCCAGTTGGGTGACCAGTCTTTATCTCGACGCCGCTCAAAAACGCCAGTTATCACAGTTGATTCAACGCTATCCCAATGTCACCGTGATTGATATCGATGCTATTATTACCCGAGTGCGCAGTATCATCGATCGCGTTAATCTCGCGGTTGAGTTTATCTTTCTGTTTACAGTGATGGCTGGTCTTGCCGTGCTCTATGCGGCGATACAGGCGAGTCAGGATGAACGTCGTTTTGAAAGTGCAGTATTACGCACCGTCGGTGCCAGTAAAGCGGTATTACTTAGAGGACTGATTGCCGAGTTTGTTACCCTGGGTGCGTTGGCCGGGGTGCTCGCCGGTTTCGCTGCAACGCTGCTTGCCTGGGTATTGGCAGTACAGGTGTTTAATTTTCCTTATCAGTTAAATCCAGCTATTGGTGCAGTGGGTATTGTTGTTGGTGTTGTGATTGTGGGCATTGCCGGCGTCTTAGGTACGCGTACAGTGTTAACACAACCGCCCGTACAAACACTGCGGCAGGGTGGTTAAATATTAATTTGATTCTAACTGATATTATTTTTCTGGATTCCGGCCTTCGCCGGAATGACAGTGGAGTAGTTTGATCTGGATTCCAGCCTTCGCCGGAATGACGATAGAGTAGTTAGACCTGGATTCCAGCCTTCGCCGGAATGACAGTGGAGTAGTTTGATCTGGATTCCAGCCTTCGCCGGAATGACAGTGGAGTAGTTTGATCTGGATTCCGGCCTTCGCCGGAATGACAGTGGAGTAGTTTGATCTGGATTACAGCCTTCGCCGGAATGACGATAGAGTAGTTAGACCTGGATTCCGGCCTTCGCCGGAATGACGGGCTTGGTGGTTATGAATACATTTTTATTATAACTGGAGAAAAAGGAAAAATTTATTGCTCTAAGTAAGTAGAGTAGTTTTGTCATTTCGGCGAAAGCCGGAATCCAGTAGCCAATCAGTGGTTTATGCTAATTAAGTTTATTATCTGGCAATATCAGAAAATAAATCCTTCCATTGCGGGTTCATTTCTTCGATTACTTTTATTTTCCATTCGCGTTTCCAGTTTTTTATCATCTTTTCTTTTTGAATGGCCGACTCCATTGTTTCATGTGGTTCGTACCAGACGAGGGTATGTACTTTGTATTTTTTGGTAAAACCTTCAACCGCGTTATTTTTATGCTCCCAAACTCGTTTTATTAAGTTGGAAGTGACACCAGTATACAAGGTTCCATTTCGTTTATTAGCGAGAAGATATACACAAGGGATTCGTTCCATTGTTTTTCCTTCGTATCGTTACTGGATTCCGGCCTCGGCTTTGGGATCCTCGGTAACTGCTCCCTGCGTTACTCTACCTCCTGCATCCCTGCAGTCGTGCGTCGCTCTACTGCCTACATCCCTGTAGGCATGCTCCGGAATGACGGTAGATCAATTATATCTGTATTTCGGTCATCGCTGAATTGGCGGTAGAATATTTATTCCTAAGCTCTCACCAGAGACAAAATAACAGCAAAGTTGTTTATGTCTGGCTCTGGCATATTCGGGAATACATTGTGAATATTTTGATGCTGAACTATATAAAATCACGGTAGGAAATTGTCCAGTATTTATTTAAAACAGACTTCGTCATTCCGGCGAATGCCGGAATCCAGTTGTTTCACATCATCAGACTTTCATCCGCAGGCATCAAATTACCACGCTTAAACAGGAACTGTTCCTGTTCTTTCATCTGGCTGGCGCGGGTTGCCAGTATTTCTATTTCTGAAAAGTGCATATACCAGGTCTGTTGGTGTTCGGGTACTTTATGCATGAAGGCTAAAA
>JAOULB010000446.1 GCA_029882235.1 Gammaproteobacteria bacterium
ATCCTGTGCGTAATAACCCTGCTTTGTATTTTCAGACCATTTTATCTCGCCACTGTCGGCTTCAAGGTCTTTGATCATGCAGCGCATTAAACTTGTTTTACCAATACCGTTTGGGCCAATGATGGCGACACGCTCACCGACTTCTACCGTGAGATTAAAATCTTTGAATAAAACATTATCGTCATAAGCTTTACTAAGCTCATTGAGTTCCAGTGCAACACGATAAAGTTTTTTATCCTGATCAAAACGAATAAATGGACTCACCCTGCTCGATGGTTTTACATCGTCCAGTTTTATTTTCTCGATCTGCTTCGCACGTGAGGTGGCCTGTTTCGCTTTGGAGGCATTGGCAGAGAAGCGGCTGACAAAGGTTTGTAATTCTGCAATCTGTGCCTTCTTCTTGGCATTGTCGGCATATAATCTTTCTCGTGCTGCAGTCGCAGCCGTCATGTATTGATCATAATTACCGGGATAAACGCGTAACTCACCATAGTCCAGATCAGCCATATGCGTACAGACACTATTAAGAAAGTGACGATCATGCGAGATAATTACCATGGTGCTGTTACTCTCATTGAGAATATTTTCCAGCCAGCGAATGGTGTTGATGTCGAGATTATTAGTCGGTTCATCCAGCAGCATGATGTCGGGCTCGGAGAACAAGGCCTGGGCCAGCAGCACACGTAATTTCCAGCCTGGTGCGACGGCACTCATTGGACCGGTATGTTGCTCAATAGGTATCTCCAGTCCTAACAATAACTCACCCGCGCGCGATTCAGCGGTATAGCCATCCAGCTCAGCAAACTCAATTTCAAGCTCAGCGACTTTCATGCCATCTTCTTCGGTCATTTCTGGTAATGAATAAATACGATCACGTTCTTCCTTTATCTTCCAGAGTTCAGCGTGACCCATGATGACGGTATCCAGCACACTGTATTCTTCAAAGGCGAATTGATCCTGACGCAGCTTACCGACGCGAATATCAGGTTCAAGGGCGACATTACCTGAGCTTGGTTCAAGATCACCGCCCAGAATTTTCATAAATGTTGATTTACCACAACCGTTCGCACCAATAAGGCCATAACAGTTCCCATCCCCGAACTTAACAGAGATATTTTCAAACAGAGGCTTGGCCCCAAATTGCATCGTTATATTAGCTGTAGTAATCACGTTAGTATCCAGTCATCATGTTTCGTTAATATTTAATCGTCGTTAGTGCAAAATACGGAGTTTAAATTTTCGGCCTTTAATTTTTCCATCCGACAATCGTTTTACCAGTTGTTTGGCAATACTCTGCTCCACTGCGACGTAACTTTGAAAATCAAGAATGTCGATCTTTCCTACCTGACTTCCTTTAAATCCTGCATCACCCGTAATCGCGCCCAACAAATCCCCGGCACGCAATTTATCTTTTCGGCCTGCATTAATCTGCAGAGTGACCATCTTCGCTTTGAGCTTAAAGTTTTTATCTGGGTCAAGTGACTCAGGAACATCACAACGACAGGGGTGACCGAGCTGATCTTCAATCGCATTCAGTTTGACCACTTCAGACTGCATAAACAGACTCATGGCCAGGCCTTCATTACCGGCTCGTCCAGTACGACCGATGCGGTGCACATATACTTCAGCATCACGCGGCAATTCATAATTAATCACCATAGCCAGATCTTTTACATCCAGTCCGCGCGCAGCCACATCTGTAGCCACCAGGATTGGACAGCTTTGATTGGCGAAACGAATAAGAACCTGATTACGATCACGTTGTTCAAGGTCGCCATGAATCGCTACAG
>JAOULB010000447.1 GCA_029882235.1 Gammaproteobacteria bacterium
GGTTCTAAGTGAGGCCGTACGCCAGGTCATTGCGAATGGATTAAACCTGCTTGGGGTCTCGGCACCAGAGAGTATGTAGTGTAGGCTAGCGGTTATGCCAAGAGATTACGCAAAAAATAGTAAGAACAAGGAATCCAACGCGATCCCGGGCTGGGCCTGGATGTTGGGTGGCCTGACTATTGGTCTGTTTGTCGCGGGTCTGGTGTATCTGAATGAAAACACGCCCAGGAGCAAGCAGGAGCTACTCACCAAGGCAGTGAAAAGAACCATCAAGGATGCGCAACAGGTTGTGGAAGACAAAAAAAATGGCAAGGAGCCAAAGCGTCCCCACTTTGATTTCTATACTATTCTGCCCGAGCTTGAAGTTGCGATTCCTGATCAGGAACTGGCGGTTAAAAAGAAACCGATAAAAACGACCACACCTTCAGCTTCTTCGCCTGTTGCAACCGGTTCGAATGACTCATTCACTTTACAGGCTGGCTCATTCCGTAAGCTTGATCAGGCTGATAAGTTAAAAGCCAGACTGGCCTTGCAGGGTGTCATCGCCAATATCCAGACAGTCACCATTAATGATGGCGACACCTGGCATCGAGTGCGTATCGGGCCGACGGCAGATCTGGCTCAGCTTAATCAAACGCGCAAACGCCTGAGCAATATTGGCGTTGCGACCATCGTTGTTAAAAACAAAAACTGAGTCATGCATTTTATTCTGTTAACCCTGTTAGTACTGGCAGTGGTTTTCGGCCCACAGCTCTGGGCGCAATATACTTTTCGTCGTTATAGCCAACCGCTTGATCGCATCCCCGGCACCGGTGGTGAACTGGCGCGTCATCTACTGGATCGGTTTGAGATGAAAGGCGTCAAGGTTGAAATGGCTGAACGGGTTGGTGATCACTATGACCCCAGTCGTAAAGTCGTTTGTCTGAGTCCCTCTAATCATGATGATAAATCACTCACGGCCGTTGCCGTCGCTGCCCATGAAGTGGGCCACGCGATTCAGGATCATCGTGGTGAATCCATGTTGAGCTGGCGTACGCGTCTGGCCATGCTGGCGATGCTTGTGCAAAAGATTGGTGCTGCCGCCCTGATTGCCTTACCTATCGCCACCGCCCTGACTCGAGCACCGTCGGTTGGTGTGTTAATGGCCGTCATCGGTTTAGGTTCCATGCTTATTGCCACGCTAGTGCATCTTGTTACCCTGCCGGTTGAAATCGATGCCAGCTTTGGTAAGGCCCTGCCTGTTTTGATCAAGGGAGATTATATCCAGCCAGAAGATGAAGCCGCCGTGCGTCAAATACTTAGAGCCGCTGCTTTAACTTATTTAGCAGCATCTCTCGCTAGCTTGCTGAACCTGTGGCGCTGGTTCCGCATTCTGAGACCCTAAAAAAATTCATGAATCAGGTCACGTTTGCAGCTAGAAAAGCGGATTTTTCACGCCCAGCCTGTGTAAAATAGCGCCAGCCGAACCGTCAGAGTTCGAAAATATTTCAAATCTAAGCAGGGGAAGGAAAGTGAAAATCAAAGCATTATTCTCAACTTTTATTGTTTCATTATTTATGCTGGTCGGTGCATCAGCTCAGGCTCAGCCCTTTGACAGCTACGTCAATGCCCAGGCCGCGATGTCTGATGTTGATCGGTTTGATAATGGTGTGTCTGCCGTGGTTACTTATGGCCACCGCGTACCTGAAGTCGCCAAGCGTTTTTCTGTTGAAGGTGAATTCACCTCAAGTGTTGTCGAGCCAGAACGTTCGGGCGCTAATATTTCATACTGGACAATGGGTGCCT
>JAOULB010000449.1 GCA_029882235.1 Gammaproteobacteria bacterium
GTGAATTATCGGGAACACCAGACTTTGTTGCTAGCTGGTCAGATGGCTCTGGTGATGTTGACCAAAATGAAGTGACACTTCAATATGCAGGCCGATTCACCGAAGCCTCTCCGCCTCATCCTGACGTACCAACGCGAATCACTTTCGCATTCAATGTGATTTTTGGAAATATGAATGCATTTTCAAGCTGGATTGATCGACGGGATTTTGATGTTAGGTTTGAACTCGGTTCCCATAGTTGCGAAACCCGAATTAAACTGAGTAAGTCACCAAACCCTTACATGATCGATATCGATCCGACTGTCAATAATCCCCACTGGCTTTCCACTGACGTCAGAGTGTTTAAAGTCAGACCCGGGCAGGATATATACGGAGATACATTTCCATCATCGCCGTCAGCTAATGCGCCCTATGATTATATCAGGGGACTTATTGATCGGCTGAATAATGGCACGCAAAATTATTCTGCCTTGCCTACCGAAGGCATCAACGCCACTCTCGATGGAGCTTATATGAGTGGCACTCCCGCGGCTGCGACATTTAACTTTGCGGTGGCTCGCGTGCGCTATCGGGCAACGACAACAACAGCACAGGATGTCCGCTGCTTTATCAGGATGTGTAATTATTCAACTACTAGTTTGTCGTTTAATAGCAGCACAGTTTATCGAAGAACGCCCGGCCCCAACCCGGTACCACTTTTAGGCATTGCAGGTAACGAACTAGTTAGCATTCCCTTTACCAATGAAAGAAGGGTGAATTCAGTGGTAGGTCAAACTGGTGCCACCGGGCTAGATAACCAAACACTAAATAGCACGTACGATATTCAAAATATTGTACCGTCGAGCTCCGGCGCTGAAGTCACAGTTTATTTCGGTGTTTATCTCGACATTAATACGCCGGTTGATCGCTTCCCTTTGAACCCCTCTGATGATGGACCTTACCCTGCGACAGATTCATTACCTATACGTGACCTGTTGCGCAGTTGGCATACTTGTATGGTGGCGGAGATATATCTCGATGTTGACCCGACTGAGCCCAATGCCACTCCGTCGAGCAGCGATAATTTATCTCAACGAAATTTAGCCATTACTGGTTTAGAGAACCCAGGACGATCGGCATCACGGACAGCGATGCACAGTTTTGGGGTGGCTCCATCTCAATCCAGAAAAGGTGAAATATTTATAAACCCAACCCTCAGTGCAATAGATATTCCGAGTGCTGCGAGGCAGAAACGGTATTATTACCCTGATGAATTGTTTTTCGACTGGCATAATTTGCCAACAGACACCGAAGTCACACTTTATTTTTCGGATATAGATACAAAAGATCTGCAAGCATTACTAAGCTCACGGATTTCCAGTCCCGCCTTTACCATATTAGATAGCAACACTATTAAATTTACCGTGGGTGATTACGCCTGGTTGCCGCTACCTGGTGCGCGAGAAGCGCAAATTCCGGCTCTCATTTCAATTTCGCTACCGGATGGCATTGTTGAAGGGCAGGAATATAAAGCGACAGTGCATCAGGTTGATGGGCGAACTAACCAGATCATTGGCAGTTTTACTATTGAAATGCCAGTGTCTAAAGCATCTTTCCTGCGTCCGGAAGCCATACGTCAATTGTCATTTATGAGTCATATCTTGACCACCCTTAAAGAGAGTGATAAATGGCGTCCATTATTTGAACGTCTGGTGAATCATCTCGGGGCACGTGTCGATGCACTGGGTGGTCGTTCCGATCTGGTTAAACCTAATCCAGATGGAACAGGTGAACCTTACC
>JAOULB010000448.1 GCA_029882235.1 Gammaproteobacteria bacterium
CCATTTTCGATTAAATAGGCTTCGTTTGCCGAAAAAACAAATTTTCCAGAAGTAATATCAACCTGACCGCCACCAAAATTAACCGCGTAAAGACCTTTATCAACTGATGCAATGATTTCTTCTGCTGCATATTGTCCGGGTTGCATAAAGGTATTGGTCATTCGTGGCATAGGTAAATGAGCATAAGACTCACGCCGACCATTGCCAGTCACTGGCATGCCCATCAGGCGCGCATTCATTTTGTCCTGCATATACCCTGTCAGGATACCGTTTTCAATGAGTACATTTTGCTGCGTCGGTGTGCCTTCATCATCAATGTTGAGCGAACCGCGTCGATTGCTCATGCTGCCATCATCAATAACAGTACAAAGCGATGAGGCCACTTGTTCACCGACTCGATTTGAAAAAACAGAACTTCCCTTACGATTAAAATCACCCTCGAGCCCATGCCCCACGGCTTCGTGCAATAAAACACCTGGCCAGCCCGGTCCTAATACAACATTCATATTACCCGCAGGCGCATCCTCGGCCTCAAGATTAACCAGCGCCTGTCGCACGGCTTCTCGGGCGTAGCCTTTTCCACGTTCATCCTGTAGAAAATATTCAAAACCCACACGACCGCCACCACCTGAGCTGGCCTGTTCACGACGACCATTGTGTTCTGCGATGACACTGACATTCATACGAACAAGCGGGCGAACATCCGCTGCAAGTGTGCCATCGGATGCGGCAACAAGAATAATTTCATGTACCCCAGCAAGGCTAACGATAACCTGTGAAATACGTGGATCCTGTTTCCTTGCTTCTGCATCAAGACTTTGTAATAAGGCAACCTTATCATCGGCAGTCATTGCGGCGAGGGGATCGGTAGGAAGATAAAGTTGCTGATTAGTGTTTGTCGACCATGCCTTAATAGAACCTTCCTGATGACTATGTGCAATTACTCTGGCTGTTTTTGCAGCCTGGGTTAACGCAGCAAGCTGTATCTCATCCGAATAGGCAAAACCTGTTTTTTCACCACTGATTGCACGGACACCCACACCATGATCAATATTGTGACTTCCATCTTTAACAATGCCATCTTCTAGCACCCATGATTCATGGCGTGATGACTGAAAATAGATATCCGCATAGTCAATCGTTTTTCCCAGCATTTGACCAAGAACTGATTCAAGATCAGAGTCAGACATCCCCGCAGGGGATAGAATGCTATCACGTGCAAGATCCAGTGAAGACTTAGTCATTTTTAAGACTACAGGGCATTTTTCGGTGTTCTAATACAGGAAAACTGCGACGAGTATCGGCAATTTTTTGTAAATCAATATCGGCCATGACAAAGCCTGAACCATTGGGTAACTCATCAAGTACAATCCCCCAGGGGTCAACAATCATACTATGGCCATGAGTTTCTCGGCCGCTGACATGATATCCACCCTGCGCTGATGCGATGACATAAGATAAATTTTCAATTGCACGAGCACGAATCAGGGGCTCCCAATGTGCTTTACCGGTCAAGGCAGTAAAAGCCGATGGAATTGCAATTATTTCTACATTTTCATCCAGCATACGCCTGAATAACTCGGGAAAACGTAAGTCATAGCAAACCGCCAGACCTAATCGGCCAAAGGGGGTATCAACAACAATAATATCTGATCCAGGTTCAATTGTTTCTGACTCATGATAAGTTTCACCTGATTCCTGTAGAACAACATCGAACAGGTGAATCTTGTCATAACGCGTTACCAGCTTACCACTGTCATCATATAGCTGACATGCCGC
>JAOULB010000001.1 GCA_029882235.1 Gammaproteobacteria bacterium
CCTCCGCTGTTGCATGATGATATTAATAAACATGTAACTACTAAAGTGATGATCTGTAATTTTGCATGCATAGTTATTGCTCCTTTGTGTTAGCTCCTGGATCAGAATAGATGATATCTATCACACAAATATCACAAATTATTACTGTTCATGAAATTTCCGATTCTTACGCTGATGGACCATATCTCAGTATTTCACTTAGTGGCACTACGCTTAGAGCTATTAGGGCGATATAATGTCTCGAATTTTCTATCAATTCAGAGAAAATCTGCGCCGTTCTTTGCGTCACTACGTTATAATGCTATCCCACATAAGTATTAAAGAATCCCCATGCAGAAAGTCACAATTTTAGTTGATGCCCAGAATGTCTATTACACTACCAAGCAGGCTTATCACTGTGGCTTTGACTACAATCAATTCTGGCAGCAGGTGACGAAAGATAGAAAACTGGTTAAGGCGATCGCGTTTTCATGTGAACGTGGTGATAAAAAGCAGACTGAGTTCCAGAATATCCTCAGGGCCATTGGTTTTGAGGTGAAGCTGAAGTCCTATATTCAACGTAGTGATGGTTCAAGCAAGTGTGACTGGGATGTAGGAATTACGATCGATGCATTAAAATATGCCGAACAATCTGACATAATTGTGCTGGTATCAGGTGATGGCGATTTTGCCTTATTGGCGGATACATTATGCTCTGACTATAAGACCTTTGTTGAGGTGTATGGCGTACCAAAATTGACTGCAGCATCGCTCGTTAGATCTGCGTCGAAATTTATTCCCATCGATAATAATTTGTTACTCAAACAGGCAACCAGAAGCAAGAGCAGCTGAGCCGCCATTTTTATTTAACGGAGTCTTTAACATTGAGCACTGATTCAGATAATAATTTCACAAAAGCCACCGAAAAGTTAAAAAACAAAGGGCAAATCATTAAACATATCGATATTGATATTGCGATTGGAATGTTGACAAAGTATATGAACGAGCAAGATATCATTTCCCTGGTGTCGGCGCTGGAAACGCTAAAATCAGCTCCACAGAATGAAGATCTCTGGCTTGGAGTGATCAAGGCCTTTGATGAGCTTGGTGTTCTGCAGGGGGCTGCGTTGACTTATGCGCCTTACCTCAATATTTTTGTTTCTGATGATCCCTTTGGTGATTAATTCGCGCCATGAAGTTTGTCTGCTACTCCAACTGGGATCAACTTCCCAAAGGTGCTGATACACTGTTTGCGCAGTGTGAGAAACAGAGCCTGTTTTACTCGCGCCCCTGGTTTGAGAATTTAATAACAACACTTGTTGATGAGGTCATGCTACTGGCCTGTGTCGTGGTCGATAACAAAGTCCTGGCCCTGCTGCCATTAATTCAATCCACCAAGAATAATTTCCTCTCCTTCAAACATCGCTACACCACACACTTTAGTCTGTTACTTACAGAAGATAATCAGGCGCAGATTATAGATTGCCTGGTACAAGGTCTGACGCAACGACCAGTTCGTTCATTGCTGCTGGAACCGGTGGCGAACGATGACGCGGCTATCAATCGCCTGCGCACCAGACTTGAACAATCCGGATTTCAGTGTGCAGAATATTTCCGCTTTTATAACTGGATTTACCGCGTGCAGGGCCAGTCGTTTGCAGACTATATGGCTGCCCGCCCTGCCCGACTGCGTAATACGATCGCACGCAAACAACGAAAACTGGAACGAGAACACGGTTATGATATTCGTCTGTATAGTGGCGAGGACGTACCACCGGCCATGGCGGATTATTATGCAGCCTATACCGCCAGCTGGAAGGCAAATGAACAGTATGTCGGCTTTCTTGATGGTATAGTTACAAACCTGTCGTGCCCGGGTTGGTCGCGCCTTGGCGTGCTTTATGTCCGGGACCAGCCCATTGCAGCACAGCTGTGGTTTGTCGCTCACGGCAAGGCCAGTATTTTCAGACTGGCCTATGACGAAGCCTGGAAGCCGTATTCACCGGGCTCTATACTAACGAGCTATCTGATGGAATACGTGATTGATACCGACAGGGTTGAGGAGATCGACTTTCTCACTGGTAACGATGCTTACAAACAGGACTGGATGTCGGATCGGCGAGAACGCTACGCCCTGAGTTGCGTAAAAAATGGCGCTGCACAAAGCTGGCTGGAAAAATTTAGTCGTTCACTTAAGAACCTGTTGCCAAAATAATATCGAATCAATTTTTATTTAATGAGGAAATGTAATGAAACAATTCGTATTTGTTTATCTGGGGGGTAATCAACCTTCCAGCCCGGAAGAAGCGAGTAAACATTTTGAAAAATACATGGGCTGGTTATCATCACTTGGCGATGCTGTTGTGATCCCAACGATTCCTTTAAAAGATACCACGACGGTTAGCCCAGATGGCAAAATTGCCGAAGGTGGCAGTAGCGCCATGTCCGGCTTTACAATTCTTAAGGCAGATTCAATGGACGCCGCACTGTCGATTGCAAAAGAATGTCCGTTTCTTGAGATTGGCGGCTCTCTCGAAGTATCTGAAATGATGCAAATGTAGTAATTTAACAACAAACCTGATGGCTAATAATAAATTAAGGAAAAAAAATGACTCGTTCAATCAAACCTGAAGAGTTTATCAATTTAAAAGATAACACAGCCGCACTGCTCGATATTCGACGAGACGATGATTATAAAAGCTCTAATGAGATCGTCCCCGGAGCCGTCTGGTACGACCCAACAAAAATTGATGAATGGATGGACGCTGTACCCAAAGAGGGTCAGGTCGTTATTTATTGTGTTCGCGGTGGCGGTGTCAGCAACAGTGTCGTTGATCGACTACAAGCTGATGGGATTAATGCCCAGTTTATTGAAGGTGGCATTGAAGGACTGAAAGACGCTGGTGGTGAAGTCGTACAAAAATAACAATTTTGTTGCGATCAACTTCGAGCTTTTCTGACCAGGGATGGTGACACCTTCACAAAATTCAACTCAGTTTTAATTTTAAATTAAATAAGCAAACAATCATTACGTAAAAGTAACTTCTAATATTATTAATCATTAATATTTAATTGTAACAATATGTAAACCAGTTTGACCCTCCGATCGCATCAGAGTAGATTTGAATGGTTTCATACCACAAGGCTTGTCGGTTACTGTTGTGATACCGACAGGTACAGCTATATCCCTGTTAACCTAACAATTTATAAGGGGAGTAAATCATGTCTGAGAGTCAACAACGTGAGATGCACTGGCAAAAAACCCGTAGCCTCATGATTATCCACTTGTGTATCTGGTTCTTCTTTTCATTCGTCGTCCACTGGTTTGCTAAAGATCTGAACGCCATAAACTTTATTGGTTTTCCTTTAGGGTTTTATATGGCTGCTCAGGGTTCTTTGTTTGCTTTCGTCGTACAGCTTTTTATCTTCGTGAAGCAACAGGACAAGATTGACCGCGAATTCGGCATGGCCGAAGACGACAACGCATAAGGGGGCGCGATCATGAGCTTAAAACTTAAAGGCGATTTTATTGATAATCTGCCGAAGATCTATGGCCTCTATACTGGTGGCTTCCTGATCTTTGTATTACTGATGGCATTACTTGAAAAGAATGGTGTCGGTGCTGACACTATCGGTATTCTGTTCGTCGGTTTCACTATTGTTATTTACGCCGCCATCGGCTGGTTATCCAGAACCATGCAGGTGGATGCCTACTATGTCGCAGGACGACAGGTCCCACCCGTTTTTAATGGCATGGCAACGGCCGCTGACTGGATGTCCGGTGCTTCGTTTGTTGCCATGGCCGGTGGTATTTATATGGGTGGCCACGCCTATCTTGCCTTTGTTGTTGGCTGGACCGGCGGCTATGTTCTGGTTGCTGTTTTGATGGCACCTTACCTGCGTAAGTTTGGTTGTTATACCGTACCGGATTTTGTCGGCACACGTTATGGTGGCAACACCGCACGCCTGTTAGCCGTACTGGTGCTGGTGATTGCTTCCTTTACTTATGTGACCGCACAGATTAATGCAACGGGTACAATCGCCTCGCGTGCATTACAAATTCCATTTGAAATGGGAGTCTGGTTTGGTCTACTCGGTATTCTACTCTGCTCCATGCTCGGCGGCATGCGCGCGGTAACCTGGACCCAGGTCGCACAATACATTGTCTTGATCATCGCTTACATCGTGCCGGTGATATGGATGTCCAATAAACAGGGCTTCGGTATCATGCCACAGCTGGCTTATGGTGATGCCGTTGCTCGCATCACTGAACTGGAAGCGACTGTAGGTCTGGGTACACTGGCCAAGGTTGCCGCACCTGTCGACTTCCCGGGATTGAAGGCACTGGCTACCGCGCATAATGCGCCGGGTGATGGCATGGCGGCATGGAAGTTTGTCACACTGGCTGCGTGTATGATGCTGGGTACGGCTTCTTTGCCACATATCCTGATGCGTTACTTCACCACAAAGTCAGTCCGTGCTGCACGTAACTCGGTAGCATGGTCACTGTTCTTTATTTTCCTGCTGTATTTCACCGCACCCGCGCTGGCAACCTTTACCAAGTTGCAGATTCTGGATCCGAGTCTGGCGACCAGTATCATCGGTAAGTCGATCGAAAGCGTGATGGCGCTGGAATGGATACAGAAGTGGCATGAAGTGAAAATGGTCGCCATCGTCGATGCCAATCGCGACGGTATCCTGCAACTCAATGAGTTCTTTATGAGAGCGGATATTGTAGTACTGGCAACGCCGGAAATCGCAGGGCTACCCTATGTCATCTCGGGTCTGGTTGCTGCCGGTGGTATGGCGGCGGCCATGTCGACTGCCGACGGTTTGCTGCTGGCGATTGCCAATGCCCTGTCGCATGACCTGTACTACAAAGTGATCGATCCTAAGGCGGAAACCAAAAAACGTCTGATCGTCGCCCGTGTACTGCTCATTGTAATTGGTGGTCTGGGTGCCTTTGTGGCCAGTATGAAGCTCACCGGTATCCTCGGTGCGGTGGCCTGGGCCTTCTGTTTCGCCATGTCCGGTCTGTTCTTCCCACTGGTGCTGGGCGTCTGGTGGAAACGGGCTAACCGTGCCGGGGCGATTGCCGGTATGGCTGTCGGTCTGGGTGTCGGCACCTGGTACCTGTATATGGTTAAATGGGGCGGCATGACGCCCTGGATTGGTCTGGATCACCTGCGCTTTGGTATTGTCGGTGCTTCAGCTAGTCTGATTGCCATGGTAGTGGTCTCCTTGATGACCAAGGAACCGGATGCTGAAACACAGGCCATGGTTGATGAAATCCGTATACCGAAAGGTGAAACGGTACTCGGTAGTCATTAAACTGAGCTAAAACAAACCGGGGCGCTAAATAAAATGGCGTCCCGGTTTTTTTATTGCTGCATATAACGTTAAAATCAAATCTATAATCAAACTGGCTGGATAATAACAATGACTGACGCCTTTCCCATCTGGGTTCTTGCTATCGACTATATTCTCGGTGTGGTGATGTGGACACTGGTTGGACGCTTTGGCATGCAACTATTTTTACCTAAAGAAAGTACTTTTTTCTTTTCACGCTTTTTTATTCGTGTAACCGATCCATTAATCAAATTATTCAAACCCATTACGCCAGCATTTCTAGTCGAGGCCATGGTGCCACTCTATGTTGCGTGGTTCTTTTATATTACACGCTTTTATCTTATGCCATGGCTACTCGGTTATTCAGTGATGGGAATGTTATCCTTCCCACTGGAAAGTGAAATAACTCAGGCAATACGTTACTTATTTGGTTCATCCGCCCCATAAACATCAGCTATGATGATGCTATGCAGCCCCCAAAACATACACCGCTGATTGCATTACCCACCCTGATCCTGGATCTTGAAACTACCGGACTAGATGTAAAAAATGATCGTGTTATACAGATAGGTGCCATTAGCACACAGGGCGCCAATCAACATTATTTAGCTGTTATTGATCAACTGATCAACCCCGGCATCGCCATCCCACAAAGTTCAACTGAAATTCATAATATCGATGATACCGATGTTGCTCGAGCGCCTTCATTCAAAGATGTTGCTACACACTTAATTGCACAAATGAAAAATCGTGTCATTATTGGTCATCATATTGCTTTTGATCTTGCCATTCTAAGACATGAGTTTGCGCGTAATAAACTGGTCTGGCATGAACCCCTCAGTCTTGATGTTGGTATGCTGGCTAGTGCGTTACAACCGAATTTACCTGATGTCTCACTCGAAACAGTCACGACTATGCTGGGTGTTCGTATTCGCAATCGACACAGTGCCATGGGTGATTGCAAAGCAGCAACAGAATGCTGGCAACACCTGCTGCCCCTCTTACAGAAAAAAAATATTCGCACCCTGGGTGAAGCCATCACACTGGCAAACAGTCGTCATGATTTAATTACCCGCCAGATTGAATCTGGCTGGACAGAAGTACCTGCAGGGCTGGTAAAAAAACAATCGAGCAATAGTAAACGCATTGATAGTTATGTGTATGAACACCGCCTTGCCGATGTAATGACTCAACCACCTGTATTTGTAAATCCCAAAGACAGTTTGCGTCAGGCGACGCAGACCATGAATACCCATAAACTGGGTAGTCTGCTTGTTGGCACTGCTGACAAACCGCCACTCGGTATTCTGACTGAACGCGATGTTCTAAAACAGGTGGCTGAAAACCAGCATGACCTGGACAACACGCCCATTGAGATCATCATGACCAGCCCGGTTGAATCTATGCATCAGGATGAACTGCTCTATCGTGCGCTGGGACGTATGGATCGACTCAACATCGCCCACCTGTGTGTACACAACGATGCCGGCTTACCAGTGGGCATCATCTCGCAACGTAACCTGCTGCAATATCGTGCGCGTGGGCCCAATATGCTCAGTGATGCCATGGATACGGCAAACAGTGTGCACGAACTGGCAAGTGCCTATGGACGTCTTACCGATGTCGCCCGCCAATTACTGGATGAAGAACTGGCTGGCGATGAAATCGCTCAACTAATCTCCACAGAGCTACAGGCTCTCACTCATCGTGCGACCGAGCTGGCACTGGCGCGCATGAAAGAACAGGGCAAAGGAGAACCACCTGCCGACTGGTGTGCACTGGTACTCGGTTCTGCAGGTCGTGGTGAAAGTCTACTCAGCGCCGATCAGGATAATGCCCTGATCCATACCGGCTGCGATGTTGATGATGACTGGTTTGCGCAGTTTGCTACTTACCTGTCCGAAATACTGGATCAGTCTGGCCTGGCTTTATGTAGCGGTGGCGTGATGGCAATAAATAAACAGTGGCGCGGAAATCTTGCTGACTGGAACCAGCAACTTTCAAACTGGATTCAACGAGCTCAGCCTGAAGACTTACTCAATGTCGATATTTTTTTCGATTTATTACCCGTAGCGGGACATCATTCACTGGCAAACGAACTACATCAACAGGCCGTTGCCCTTGCAGAAAAGAACCATCCCTTTATTAATTTACTGGCGCAATCAGTCCTGTCTGTTGCGCCTCAGTTTGGTTTTATGGGACGACTGAAGCTAAGCGAAGGGCGTATTGATTTAAAACGTCATGGTCTGTTACCGCTGGTCAGTTTTGCACGCACAGTTGCTCTGCGAATGGGGTCAAATTCAAGATCAACATCACAACGATTACGCGATGCGATTCAAGCCGGGCTTGTTGCAGAAAGTGATGCGGTGCGATTAATTGAGCTCGAAAAATTATTGCTGATGCTTATATTGAAACAACAAATAAAGGATCGCAAAGCAGGGCTCGCTGCAGGAACAAAAGTAGCAATTAAATTACTAGCAAAACGAGACCAAAAACATTTAAAACATGAGTTGCATCATCTGGATACCATGGTCAATCAGATATTCAGCTTTATTACACATTAAAGCTATAAATCCAGCACCTTCTCTACATCTAGAAATTTGCGCAAGTCCTGTCTGATCTCCTGCCAGCGAAAACGTACCGAGTTCAGCACAATATCTTCATCCATCTGTTTGTACTCATCGACCACAGGGGCCCACTCGACCAGAGCCGTGGGGCTATGTGAAAAGGCCTGCTCATCGTCTGTCACCGCGGACCAGTCGGTCATGGCAAGACGCTGTCGGACATGATCGGCGCTCTGTGAAAACTTTTCGCCCGCATCACTGGGTATACCCGTCTCTTGTAGAATTTCATCAAGCAACTGCTGCATGATCTCGACAATGTTGCCCTTGTCTGACTGTGGATGCCGTTGCAATAATCCACCCGCATAAACAGTCAGATCAGACAAACAGGCCAACCAGACCTGCCACTTGGCAATATTGATGGAGTTAACAAAGAAATCATCATCAAACAATTCTGGATAACGCATACCCGCGCGGGTACGCAAGTAACCATACAGCGATGTCTGTGCAACAAAACTGGCACGTGTCTGGATAAATTCTTTCAGTCCCGCTCGGTCGGTAATGGCTTGCTGGCGTCGTAGACGAGAAAAATTAAAATATTCTCGCAGCAGCGACCATAGTGCAGCCGGGTTGAGCAGGACATCAATGAGGCGTCGAGGCGTCGAGTCCATGATCTGATGTTATCAGTGTTGATTGTAACGACTTGAATCAGTCAAGGATTTATTGCCCTTTAGAGTAGCTATAGCAACAAACTCTTTTCCAGCTCATCAATGTCGGGAATGGCTGCTGGTTCGCCATTGACCAGCACGTGCTCTTTGATAAAACGGCCATTAGTATCACCGCTTGAGTTTGGAATAATATTTTTTTCCTGCACAACCTGAAGATGTGGAATACCCTGCGTCAGCATACCGATGTAGGGCAGCTTGGAATTACCATTGAGTGTATTCAGAATGGCGATTCGACTCCCCTTGCGTGCTCTGGTACTACTTTCTAACCCGGCGGCTATTTCAAAAGAGATGACTGGTACACGATAATCACGCCAGCCGATTCGGCCGATGACCCATTCTTGTGAATCATTGCCTGATTCTGGTTCCTGATAACCAATCACTTCTGCAATAGAGGCATTTGGTAAGAGTAGAATTTCATTGGTGATAGGGATCATCAGGCAATGGATGGTCGTCAAACGACCTTCCGGGAGCATGCCTTTACCTTTTAGATACGTAATGTCTGCCATTTATGTTTCCAGCTCTGTTGTCATCAGATGATCGTTCAGGTGTTTCGCCAGTATCTCTGGTGGTGCCGAATATTCTACTACACCCGTCGCTCTAACATTATCCGGCATACTGCTAATTACGCAACTAGCCGCATCCTGTGCCCAGATTTTTCCACCGTACTGGTGCATGACCTGACAGCCCTTTTTGCCGTCATCACACATGCCACTAAGAATAATCGCACCCGCCCGTTCTTTATAGCGCCTGGCAATAGTGCTCACAACCTGATCAATACAGGGTGTGTACGGACTTTCATATTCCAGCGGCGATAATTGTACCGCACCAATAGGATTGATACTGATCTCTTCTGTCACTGGAGCCAGTATGACCTGACCATGGTGGAGTACATGACCATCCACAGCGGGCAATACTTCAAAATCTGTCGCCTGATTGAGTTGCTCCGCCAGCAGGGTGACAAAGTTAGCCCCCAAATGTTGCACTAGAATAAAGGCAACGGGTAGGTCTTCGGGCAGGTTCTTGAGGAATTTTTTAATCGCCTCCGGACCACCCAGGGAAGAACCGATGACCCAGACATGTTTGGCCAGTTCGCCGTTGAGTCGTTTTTCAATATAACCGGCAGGGATTTCTTCAACCAGACTTTCATAACTGCGGTCAAACTGGGTTTTATCGGTTATGCCGCGGCCAGTGAGCGCTGCAATTTTGCGCATTAACTTACCATACCAGCGTGCCAGTACAGCGGGTTCGTTTAAAGTAAGTGCAGTGACATCATTAAACAGGATGGGAATGTCGATCTCTTCAATCAGGTCATCGACCAGCTGTTCATCGTGATCATCATCATGCATATCAAGCAACATGACGTCGACCTTCAGACGTTTGACCTTATCGATAAAGGCATGGCTGAGGGGATCATTAATCACTACGCTCAGGCCATTGGCCTCCATGGCCAGACGCAAGTAAGCACGCTGCGAATGCTTACTGGAAGCAATCGCGATATTAATATTATTGAATTCCTTTTTAGACATGTTCCAGTCGTTATTTAATACGTCAGATGAACGGGCTTACATTATGCCAAAATTAACCAAAACACATTCGGCCTGTTCACAAAAAAATAAACCGTCAGGTAGGCTGCAATAGTCCCTGAATATGTTCGAGTAACTCAGCTTCGTTGTAGGGTTTGCCCAGATAGAAATTCACACCGATAGACATAGCACGATCGCGGTGCTTCTGACCGGTACGAGACGTGATCATGATAATCGGAATGTGTTTTAACTGATCATCATTGCGAATATTCGTCGCCAGCTCAAAACCATCCATACGTGGCATCTCGACGTCGAGGAGAATCACATCAGGGTGCACTTCCTGCAATTGCGATAGCGCATCGACACCATCTTTCGCCGAAGTTGAACGATAGTCGTTGCGTTCCAGCAACCGGGTGGTCACTTTACGCACGGTAATCGAGTCATCCACCACCATAACCAGTGGCTTCTCAGCAACTGGCTGTTCAATAACAGCTTCAACAGGTTCAGCTGGATACAATTCAGCAGTCTGAGCAACACGACGAACGAGTACACCCAGGTCAATAATCAGCACGACACTACCGTCACCCATAATGGTGGCACCAGAAATACCCTGCATGGTACTCAGCTGTGCTCCGACGGGTTTGACCACGACTTCACGACTGCCAATCAGGTTATCAACCTGGATTGCCGCACGGAACTCACCACTGCGTACAATCAGTAAAGGTATTTTGCCACGGTCACGTGGAATATAGCGCTTGCTGATGCCCATGGTTTCCCCCAGATGGATGAAGGGGTAGTCCTGACCAACCCAGTGATAGACTGGATTCTCAGCGGCATAGATTTCTTCCAGTTGTGTGGTATCAACGCGTTCGACACCTTCAACACTCAATAATGGGATAGCATAGGTGTCTTCACTCACATTCACCATCAGCGCACGCGTCACGGACAGCGTCAGCGGCAGACTAACGGTAAACATCGTACCTACGCCCTGCTCGGTATTAATGTTTAGAATACCGCCAAGCTGTTTGATCTCACTATTAACCACATCCATACCTACGCCGCGACCAGAAATCTGGGTCACTTCATCGGCAGTACTAAAGCCGGATTCCATAATCATTTCCAGCAAGGTCTCTTTAGTGACATTCGCACCAGGCTTGATCATGCCCTTGGCAATTGCCTTGCTCTGAATCGCATCAAGATCAATACCCTGACCATCATCTGTCAGCTTGATGACAATATCGGCACCTTCACGACTAATGCTCAGATCAATCTGACCGGTTTCTTCTTTGCCGGTATTGCGGCGAGTTTCTGAATCTTCCAGACCATGGGCTACGGCATTACGCAGCATATGTTCGAGTGCCGGCAGCATGCGTTCAAGCACGGTACGATCCATTTCACTATCGGCACCATGTAGATGCAACTCGGCAAACTTACCAAGCTCTTCTGCAGTCTGACGAACAATACGACGCAGGCGACTGGTCTGGCTTGAGAAGGGCACCATGCGGGTACGCATCAGGCCTTCCTGCAGTTCGGTATTCACACGTGACTGCTGAACTAATAAGGTTTCTGACTCACGTGTCAGGTTACCCAGAATGCCACGTAAGCTATCAAGGTCATTCAAACTTTCCAGCATACCGCGAGAAAGTTGCTGCATCTGGGTAAAGCGGTCAAATTCAAGTGGATCAAAATCTTCCTGCGTAGCACTCAGTGATTCCTCGGCACGGTATTGAATCTGTGCTTCTGCTTCCATTTCAAATTTACGCAGCTGATCACGTAAACGACTGACGGTTTCATCAAGCTCGGTCAGGTTATATCGGAAGGCATTGGTCTGTTGCTCCATGCGTGAGCGATAAATACTTACCTCTCCAGCGAAATTAACCAGGTTATCCAGCAGATCAGAACGCACGCGCACCAGCTCACGTTTTTCCTTTTTCTCTGGCATGGTCTGCTGCGGAGATGTGAGCTGTTGACTCTTAATTGGCTTCAGGCTGGTTAAGGGCACCACATTATCGGATGTCAGCGTTGGTACATTTTCTTCTGCAACAATAGGCTCGCTACTTTCAGCAACAGGCTCAAGCTGAATGTCTTCAACATCCATGAAAGAATCATCAGGGATGTGCTGAGCATGAATTGCTTCTTCCTCTTCCTCATCATCGAAAGAAACTTCATGTCCAATAATGCCCGCAACGACCGCAATCAGGTCTTTCGCAGGTGTCAGCTTCTGTCTGTTTTTTAGCTGATCCAGTAAATGCACCAGTCTATCCTGTGTGCGCAGCATGACATCATGAATCTCTTCACTGGGTTCAAGCTGTCCTTCAGCAATCGCAGTCAGCATCGATTCAATACTATGACTTAAATCACCAATCGCGGTCACACCCGCCATGCGTGCCCCACCTTTCAGGGTGTGCAATTGTCGCTGCAAGGCTTCAAGGTGATCGGCATTGGCCAAATCGTCACCCCAGCGATGCAGGACCTGATCGCTGTCTTCCAGAATTTCGCTACCTTCTTCAAGGAAGATTTCCAGCAGTTCATCGTCATAGCTGTCATCAGCCTGTAGGCTTTGTGATGAACTCTGACTAAGATCAAACTGACTACTTGGTTCATTACTGGTTTCAACCTGCAGCCTCTGCAGACCTGAATCAGTAGGTTCAATATTGACGAGACTCCCACCAAGTGAAACTTCCATATCCTGAATTCCCTGCAATAGATCATCATGTTCAGGAATCGGGATGCCAGGATTATCAAGCATATCAACAGTCTGTTGAACAAAGGACATGCTTTGCTCAACAAGTTCGAGCAACTCATCCGTAACATCATTGCTTTCAGCAGCAAACACATCGGCAACTTTTTCCAGTCGGCTGCATATTGATGCCAGTCCAGGCAAACCTGCTGTGCGTGAGCTGCCGGTTAAGGTATGCAATGCACGAATTAACTTTTGATTTGCGGATTTATCAGTGTCTGCACGCCAGTCATCTACATACTCTCTCAGCGCATTCAGGTGATTGGCCGCCTCTTTACGATAGATATCACGTAAGACTTCGTCTATATCGGGTATCGTCGGAGCGCTTTCCTTAAATGGAGTATCACCCTTATCAACTGGTGGCGCAGCTATTTCGATTGACGCATTAATGGGTGCACCCTGACTAATCGCATCTGCCTGTTCCATCAGATTGAAGATTTCCTGGCTTGCACCTTCACCTGTTTTAAACATATCAAACAGACTGGGTAGAGTCAGACGGGCCTGTTCCAGCAGATTGAAGATTGTTTGATCAGCTTCGATGGTATGGTCAATCACGCGGTTGAGCATATTCTCAAAGGCCCAGGCAAACTCACCCACTTCACTGGCACCGACGAGTCGACCACTTCCTTTTAAGGTATGGAATGAACGGCGCAATTCTTTCAGTATTGCCTCATCAGAGGGATCTGACTGCCATGCAGGCAAACGTACTGAAATATTACCAAACTCTTCTTCTGCTTCTTCAAGAAATATTTCGATAATTTCATTATCGATTTCCTCTGGCACATCTTTTTTCTTTATGACAGGTGCAGGTGTTGGAGTAAGCTTTGCTGCTGTATTCAAAGGAATAACATTGCTTGCTGGAAGCACTGGTTCTTCTGGCAGAACTTCCATTAAGGTATCAATACCAAACTTCAAGCTACTTTTTATTTCTTCATTAAATTCGGTTTCGCCCTTGTTGACCGTTTTAATCAGGGATGCCATATCATTGGCAACCTTGGCCACTTCTTCCTGCCCACTTAGCTTGGCCTGCTTCTTGATGTTGGTCACTTCTTTACGAAATGCCCTGGTCAGGTCTTTATCAGAAACATCTTCAGACCAGGCTTCAAGACGATCATTCAGTACCGGAATGTCCTGAACCGATAAGGATGGTGCTGGACGGACTACCTCTGGCTCAGTTAGTTTGTCTTTTTCAACCAGGTCGATAACACTTTCATCGAACTCAATTTCCTGAGTGACATTATTAAAATCAAACTCTGGCTCTTCAGTTACAGCGATTTCGTTGCTGGACTCAAGCTCCATTTCACCAAAGTCGATCTCCATGGTGTTACGAGAGAGTTCTGAGGGTTCAGCGACCAGCTCTATTTCTTCGTGGAAATCGAGGTCGCTGGTATCAAGTTCGATTTCCTGAGTGGGGTTTTCTTCTGGTTCACTCAGACTAAGTTCTTTTTCAAGCTCGGCAGTGAGTTCATCCTCGAAGCCCTGACCATCTCCAATATCGAGCTGGCTGGCATCGAATTCTATTTCCTGGGTATCACTTGTTGTGCCGTTAATATCATCCAGCGAGATACCTTTTGCTTCTAGCTCATTTTCAAAATCTTCCAGAGAAATTTCAGCCGTCGACATGTCTGCAGCATCGAGTTCAATTTCTCCCGTTTCCGTACCGGGTGCACCGATATCAATCATGGTGTCGTCATCTTCGCTTAAATCAGATGACTCCAACATAACATCGTTAATGGCTAGATCATTCTGAGTCTCATCATCTTGCTGTTGTGCATCGATGACGCCACTGCTGAGTTCCTGAATATGATCACCAAAACCAATCTGTGCCAGACGTTGTTCGGCCACTTCAAGAATGGCATTTGGATTGCCCCACTGACCCGCAACGGAGTCCATATAATATTCAATACTACTGAGGGCATCGGCAAGGGCGTCGGTTGAAGCCGGATCGGGGGCACGTGTGGCATTAATCATTTCCTGCTGCACATAGGCGCGGCAGGTATCGACCAGTTGTGCGGGTCGTTCCAGATGTAAAATTTCAAAACTGCCACGAATCTGATCCAGCCAGTCAGGCACATCACTAATTAAACTAAGATTGCGGGGTGCTTCAAGGAACTGGCTCATAGCCTCTTTGACTTTGCCCATATTATCACGGGCTTCGTTCATGACTGTTTTTAACAGCGCCTGTTGTTCTGCGTTTTTCAGTTTTTCTTCATTTACTGCAATACTGGTGGAAGACTCACTACTTGAAATCGCAGCCGTCGGCCCATGTAACATGGATTCAATCGATAGCAACTCATGTGCAACATCCATTAACTGGTTTTCGTCAACCGGTTCACGGCCTTCAGCAAAGGCTCTTAGCTGATCAACCTGTTCCATGACCGTCTGACGCTGTTTACCAAAGCCCAGCATACCCAGTGTATCCGCTGTTTGATTCAGACTTTCGCACAGGGGAGTTAAACTTTTCGGATCTCGTTCATCCGAGCGAACGAATACATCCAGGTTGTCTTTAACTTGAACCAGGTTTTCCAGTAGTACAGCAGATACGGTTTGTAGTAGCTCTGCATTGGGGCCGGTTAGATCGGCACGGGCACGTTCGAGCGTGGCCTCATCGGGCAGAGCATCGGCCAGTTTAAATGCCTCTTTGAGTTTATGAACACGTTCACCTTCGGTTGAAGAACTGGCGACATAGTATAAAAGATTTTTTTCAAGTTCCTGCGGGGGTTCTCTGGTCAGTACTGACTCACCCTGATCAATAATCTTTTTAATCTGGCGATCAAGCTGACCCATTAGTAATTTCACTGCAACACTGGCTTCGATTCCACCTTCACGTAAGGCTTCAATCACACCACTGGCAGACCAGAGTACGCGGTTAACTTCCTGGTCATTTGCTGCATAACGAAGCTTTTCAATTACTTTATCAAGCTTGCGTAAACCACCTTTGCTATCACGGTCGCGGTACCAGTCGAGCAGGCCAAGGTGATAAGTATGACGCAGTTTTCTCGCCAGGCTGGGTAAGTCTTCATCGCTGTTATGTTCATCAGTGTCTGGAACAGTAACATCAAGGTCAGGGGTAAATAAGGCACTTTCAGTGAGTAATGGCGCCTTACGCGCTGCACGTAAATCATTCAGCAGAGGTAACAGCACCATCGGAATATCTTTATGGCCAGACTGCAGACGTTCAAGATAATCTGGCAACTGCCACATCGCACGCATCATGACTTCATAGATGTCATCACGCCCTTCAATTTCATTTGTTGCCAGACTCTGAGTTAGATTCTCTAGCTCTTCAGATAACATGGCCGCGCCATAGAGTTCAACCATTTGCAGGGTACCGCGAACCTGATGCAAATAATTCGCAACCTGCTGTAATTGTGTACCGCTATCGGGGGCTTCTACATGCAGCTCTAGTGCCGTACGTGCCTGCTTTAAGGTCTCATCAATTTCTGATTTGACCCATTGCAGTGTATTCAGATCGACCTGACTATTATCCGCAATCATGATTGCTCACCTGCTGGTTCATTAATGCGACGAAAGGCCAGTGTCGAAGGAAAATTCACGGTTTCGATTAATGGGTTACTCCAGTTAATAATTTCACCCGCACCCAACACCAGTAATCCACCTGGACGTAAATGTTTCACCAGGTGTTCAAGTATCGCAATGCGGCGTTCGCGTTTGAAGTAGATCAACAGGTTCTGGCAATAGATGATATCCATTTGCTCAGGGCGGGCATGCGCCAGCTTCATGACATTAAACTGGGCAAAGCTCACTTTCTGTCTTAACTCAGGTTTAACTTCTAATATATCTGCATCGAGCCGGTTGATATAACGTTCTGCAAACTCTGCCGGGACATTGGTCGCACGATTATTACGATACTGACCACGTAAGGCCTTCGCTAATGAGCCAAGACTAATATCCGTTGCAGTTATTAAGAAGTTACGATCGAGACCTTCACGCTCAACATAATCATCCAGCAGCATGGCCAGGCTATAGGGCTCTTCACCCGTCGCACAACCGACACTCCAGATACGCAGGGCATCATCATTTGTGGCCAGATACTTTGGCAAGAAGGAGTCACTAATGAGTCGTAATGAAAACTCATCACGGAAGAAACGTGTTTCATGTACCGTCAGGCGATCGACCAGCACTTCCCATTCCATATCGCCTTTTTTGCCCGACATGAGATACTGATAATATGTCTCATAGTCCTGACATTTCAGTTCACGCATACGTGCACTGAGGCTGGTCAGCAAAAAGGATTTGCGCTCAGGCGGAAGACAGATACCCGTCCGTTTTTCCAGCAACTCGACCCACTGGCCGAACTGATCGTCATTCATCGCCACCAATGGCGTTAAATGCCAGGACCGGTTATCCCCATTGTTTTGCGATATGGCCATTCCATTCTCGCTCTTGGTCAGACTGCCTAGTTAGGCAGTTTAAAACCAGCGACTGAATGACGAAGTTCATTCGCCAGCTCAGCCAGGTTACCAATCGAAGCAGCGGTTTCATTGGTACCCGCTGAGGTCTGAGTCGTGATTTCCTGAATCACATTCATAGTCTCAGAAATATTGGTTGCTGCTCGGGCCTGCTGCGATGCAGACTCTGAAATGTTTCGAATCAGATCCGCAAGGTGAGAAGACACCGATTCAATCGACTCAAGGGCTTCACCCGCGTTTTGCGCCAGTTGCGCTCCCGCGACAACACCCGAGGTACTTTCTTCCATCGAGGACACCGCCTCTTTAGTATCAGACTGAATCCCTTTCACCAGCGCCTCAATCTGTCGAGTCGCGTCACCGGAACGTTCCGCCAGTCGCTGAACTTCGTCCGCTACCACCGCGAAGCCTCGTCCGGCTTCACCGGCCATGGCCGCCTGAATCGCCGCGTTCAAGGCCAGAATGTTGGTTTGTTCGGCAATGTCATTAATCAGCTCAACGATGTCACCAATTTCCTGTGAGCTTTCACCCAGACGTTTAATACGTTTTGAGGTTTCCTGAATCTGTTCACGAATGGTATCCATACCATGAATCGTTTTCTGCACCGCTTCCGCGCCTTTACCCGCGATGGTTACCGACTTGTTCGCTTCGTCGGCCAGCTCACTCGCGTGAGAAGAAACCGCTTCAATAGAAATCGCCATTTCGTTAATCGCACTACTGGCATCAGTAATCTGCTGCGCCTGATGGTCAGAAGCTTCAGCAAGATGCATCGCTGTCGCCTGCGTCTGTTGCGCCGCTGAGGATACCTGTTGAGTTGTATCGTTAATCGCCGCAACCAGATTACGTAACGCGTCGATCGCATAGTTGATCGAGTCCGCGATCGCGCCGGTAATATCTTCTGTTACTGTTGCTGTTACCGTCAGGTCACCATCCGCGAGGTCACCCATTTCGTCCAGCAGTCGCAAAATCGCTTCCTGGTTTCGTGTGTTGGTGTTTTCAGTCATCTGACGTTGATGCTCAGTCTGATTCAGACGGCGACGTGAGTCATTCCAGTAGAGATAACCCAGCAGAACAACCAGCCCCAGAGATAACACACCAAACAACTTCGCCAGTACGGGCATTAAACGACCTTCAGTTGCACCCTCATAAGCAGAAGATACCGCTGAGATCTGGTTCAGGAGTAATTCACTCACACCCAGAATTTCTTCGGCCGCACCAGACACCTGGAACATTTCTGGTGAACGCTCAAGAATTGAACCGACCTGGTTTCGAATATCAGCAAACTGTTTGGATACTTCAAGCAGTTTTGCGCGTGCGCCCGGTGCTGTAATCTTGGTAATACTTAACCGCGAGTTACCACGCAACATATCCTGAATCACGCGACCGAACAGCGCCGCATCTCGACCGAATCGGTCAGCCGCAGTTACCGCACCTTCACCACCATCCAGTACACGACTCACGTTACTGGAGATACGTTGCATCAACATCAGCTGACGCGTGGCGATATAAACCTGATCGGGCTTGGCACCCTGTTGTGCCATACTGGCCACAACTTCGTCTGACAAAGCCAGAAGAGTAGGAATCTGTTCATTAATACCAGTAATGTAAGAACGCATGTTTGCCACAACTTCACGACGCTTGAGAATAATGTCGACGTTCTCACTATAGCTCTTCCATAGACCATACAATTTAGTTAATGGCGCCATTTCACCTGAAATTTCGCCCGGCGTTTCACGTTTCTGGTAGTTCAGAATTTCTTCAAACTGATCACGCGAACGCTGTAATAATGGGAAGGCTTTAATATCACCACGTGCAGCCTGTGAGGCCAGCTTGGCAATTTCCTGAGATAAAACACTTTGCTCACCGATTTTGGAGATATAAGTTTTATCATTACTATCCTGTGCAGCGCTCAGACCGAAATAAACCGCCATCGCGACCACTGACACAACTAACAGGATGATCACCAGGACCATTGTGCGTCCATAGGATGTCGTTGCGTTACCTAACAGACCATCAGTTGAAAACTTCATTGTTTTGCTCCTCGTACTTTATATAAGCAACGGCACTCGACCGACTTACCCTGATTACTCTTCACCCATTATGTCGTCAAACATATATTTTTTTTATCCTCAGGATTTTGCGGCGACTTCTTTAAACACCGAATCCTGACATAGTTGGGGAATACTAAAAATGCCCCAATAAACATCATTTTGCTGATAGGCGCCTGTTAGCTTGCCCATCAATTCTTTTGAAATCTGTGGGAACATGTCCGTCTGTTCCTCTTCAAAAAAGTGGCGTAAACCAAATACTTCATCAACCAGCAGGCCTGCCGCTAGTTTGTCACGATTGATAACCAGAATTCGTGAACGACGATGGATGGGGGTGGTTCGACCTTCGATAAAATTACCCATATCCAATATCGGCATCAATGTACCACGTACATTCGCCAATCCTAAAACCCAGGGTTGCGCACTGGGCACGCGTGTCATTTGTGGAAAAGGCAGAATTTCATTCACCTCCCCGAACGCGGCGACCAGTCTTACGTCACCTAACCTGAAACCAATACCTGACCAGGTCTGGCGAACTTCAATCTGGCTTGGCAGACCCAGGGCCTTCTGACGACTACGGGCTTCAATGTCCCGTAATAACTCAAAAAGTGGGTTGGATTCTGCCACTGCTGCCACCGTCCTAGCCTCCAATTATGGTCTTAATCTTACTGACCAGGTCATCCTCAGATACAGGTTTGGAGATATAGTCTTTTGCACCCTGGCGTAGACCCCAAACACGATCGGTTTCCTGATCCTTGGTTGTTACGATAATAATAGGAATTGATGAGGTCTCCGGATCTTTAGTTAATGCACGCGTGGCCTGAAAGCCATTCATGCCCGGCATAACAACATCCATCAATACCAAATCTGGTTTTTCCTTTTTAGTCATCGCAATACCGTCTTCGGCATTATCCGCTGAAAGCACCTCAAAACTGTTCTTTTCAAGAATGGTTTTAAAGACATGCACTTCAGTGGGCGAATCATCAATAATTAATATCCGTGCCATGTGATTATTCTCCCACCTGCACAGTCATATCTGTGTTGTTATTGTTATGTTGATTTCGTTTCATTGACTTAACCTTATCGCATTGCATGTTTCTTAATTGCACCCAGCAGTTCTTCTTTAGTGAACGGCTTGGTTAAATACTGTTCTGAGCCAACGATACGTCCCTTGGCTCGGTCAAATAGACCATCTTTACTCGATAGCATTATTACAGGTGTTTTTTTAAACACCTTGTTGTTTTTGATCAATGCTGTGGTCTGATAACCATCCAGTCTCGGCATCATGATATCGACAAAAATTATCGCTGGGCGATGATCGGCAATCTTGGCCAGGGCCTCAAAACCATCAGTGGCCGTGACGACTTCACAACCGACTTTTTTCAGCAGGGTCTCAGCCGTGCGTCGAATCGTCTTGCTGTCATCGATGACCATTACCTTTAACCCCTGGTAAATATCATCCATTGCCTTTTCTGCGAGAGCCATGATCTATTTTATCCACTTCAATCCCCTTAGGGGCCGATTTTAGTGTAAGTTACCCGACATATTTAATATTAATTTTAAATATCGTATATAAGTATCTATATTATATACGATATTCGATGAATTCAATTATTTAAATGTGTTTCACCATCCTGGACCCAGTTCACATTGACTGATAATTTTCTAAACTTTTCCGAGTTGAGACATACTACCTGTAAAATTCCCACAATAAAAGTACTGTTGGTTAAAAAATGTACAAATTTTTGCCCAGACAGATTCCTCCATATGGCCTACCATATCGCTCTACCCGAATTTAGACAAGATCAACAAAACCCTTGTCACATTATTGTTAAAACCGGTACTTTGCTTTTATGAAACTCAAACTTGGCGTGATCATGGATCCCATCGGCTCCATCAATTTCAAAAAGGACAGCACGCTGGCCATGTTGCTTGAGGCCCAGTCTCGTGACTATACACTCTACTATATAGAACAGCAGCACCTGTTTGCTGTGAACAATCAGGCCATGGCGACGGCCCAGCCTGTTCAGGTATTTGAGAATCCTGATCAGTGGTATGAATTAGGCCCCCAACAGACGATTGCCCTGGCGGAGCTGGATGTCATCCTGATGCGTAAGGATCCTCCTTTTGATATGGACTACATCTACACCACTTATCTACTGGAGCTGGCTGAAGCGGCGGGTACGCTGGTGGTCAACCGAGCACAGAGTCTGCGCGACGCCAATGAAAAGTTCTTCACCACCCAGTTTCCCCAGTGCATTTCACCCACGCTGGTCAGTGCCCAGGCAGAAACTCTGCATGCCTTTGTGAAAGAGCACCAGGACACCATATTAAAGCCACTGGATGGGATGGGTGGTGCTTCTATATATAGAGTGAAGCAGAACGACCCAAACATTAATGTGATTTTCGAAAACCTGACTCAACACGGTCAGCGTCTGATCATGGCGCAGAAGTTTATCCCTGAGATCAGCGCCGGCGATAAGCGTATCTTGCTCATTAATGGCGAGGCCGTGCCCTATGCACTGGCACGCATCCCCGCCAAAGGTGAAACCCGTGCTAATCTGGCCGCAGGTGGCGAAGGTGTCGTGGTAGAACTCACCGAACGAGATCACTGGATCTGTCGGCAAGTCGCACCCACGCTTATTGATAAGGGGCTTATGTTTGTTGGCATTGATGTGATTGGTGATTACCTGACTGAAGTGAATGTCACCAGCCCAACCTGCATTCGTGAAATCGATCAGGCACAGGGCCTGAATATCAGTGCACAATTAATGGACTGTATTGAGCGAACCATAGAGGAGAAACAGCATTGAGGACGTTCTCTAAGCTTTATCTGGCATTTATCATCGGCATCTTTTTAACCGCCTGCCAACCCGCACCGAAAGAACAAAAGCTCAGTCTGTTTGTATTTGGCACCCTGGTTGATGTCACTTTGTGGGGTGTCGATAAACAGACCGCCGAGCAGGCCGTCAAAGATATCGAAACAGATCTGAAGTTTATGCACTTTGCCTGGCATGCCTGGCAGCCGGGACCATTGGGGCGAGTGAATGAATTACTTTCACTTGCGGGTGAGTTTTCCGCCAACCCGGCTTTGCTCGATATCATCGCGAAGTCACAACAACTCGCCAATAATAGTGAGCATCTGTTTAATCCGGCAATCGGTCATTTGATCGCGTTGTGGGGCTATAACAGTGATGATCCACCAAAGGGGCCACCACCTGATGAAAAGCGAATTAAAAAACTGTTGGCCAAAAACCCACGCATGGATGACATCAGTATTGATCATGTGCGCATGAAAAATAAAAACGCCGCCGTCAAACTTGATCTGGGCGCTATTGCCAAGGGCTATGCACTCGATCGTGTGGTTAACAACATCAAAACGCTAGGTGTAAAAAATGCCATCATCAATGCTGGCGGCGATATCAAGGCCATCGGTAAACATGGTGATCGCAACTGGCATATCGGGATTCGTCACCCACGTAAGGAAGGTGTCCTTGCAGGCATATCGCTGCAAGATGGCGAGAGTATTTTTACCTCGGGCGACTATGAACGCTTCTATGAACATGAAGGTATTCGTTATCATCACATCATTGATGGTCGTACCGGTTACCCTGCCCAGGGTGTGCAATCTATCACCGTGATACATCCAGATGCAGCGACTGCAGATGCGGCGGCAACCGCACTGTTTATTGCTGGCGTAAAAGACTGGCACCGTATTGCGAAAAAAATGGGCATCAAATATGCCATGCTGATCGATACCAATGGCAATATTCATCTGAATCCAGCCATGCAAAAACGGCTTGAATTTAAAGATAAAAACCAGCAAATGAATATCAGCGCGCCACTATGACTCGTACCGATTTTATTATTCTGATTGTTGTTTTTTCCGGACTGCCCTTTGTGTATAAAAGCTTCTGGCAACAAACTGGCGCGGCTGAATATGCCAATATTTTTGTTGATACAACACAGCAGCACCAGCTGCGACTCACTGAAGATCAGGTCTCAAGTATTCCGGGTGTACTCGGTGTTTCAAAACTTGAAATCAAACAGGGGCAAATCCGTTTTATTGACTCACCCTGTAAAGGCAAGGTCTGCATTAAACAGGGCTGGATAAAATCAAACGGTGATCTCGCGGCCTGCCTACCCAATAAAGTCGCGATCCAGCTTGCTGGTCAGTATCAGCTTTACGACAGTATTAACTTCTAATCTGCATGACAACAACAATACAACTAAAAACCACCGCTGAAGATCATCGCATTGCCTGGTTCAGTGCGCTGGCGATTCTGATCCATGTCATTGAAAGTGCACTGCCCTCACCCTTACCTGGCGTTAAGCCTGGCCTGGCCAATGTCATCACCATTATTGTCCTGTGCAAATATGGCTGGCGCACTGCAGCCTGGGTGAGTGTGCTGCGTGTGCTGGCAGGCAGTTTGATCCTCGGCACTTTTTTATCGCCGACATTTATGCTCAGCCTGACCGGCGCATTGTGTAGTGTTGTAATTCTTATCATCGCCAGTCAGCTGCCCGGTCGTGGCGCTGGCCCGATTGGTTTTAGCGTCCTTGCTGCGATGGCTCACATCAGCGGCCAGTTTCTGATGGCCTGGGCAATGTTTATCCCCCATCCCGGTCTATGGAAACTGTTTCCGGTTTTGTTAACTTTTGCCATAATTCTGGGCATTATCAACGGTATTATTAGTCTAATGGTTTTAAAACGTCTGCAATGAGCACCATGATTACGCATCTGCCCTACCGCTATTCCGTCGGTCATAAGGACCGCTTTGGCATTACGCTGTTTTTTGCCCTGGCTATGCATGCGATCATAATCCTTGGTGTTAGTTTTGATCTGGAAGATCTGACCGATCCGGATAATGTCGCCACCATGGAAGTCACACTGGTGCATAGTAAAACTGATGAAGCACCCGAGGATGCCGATTATCTTGCGCAAGCCAATCAGGTCGGTGGTGGCAATATGCAGGACAAGGTACGCCCCAGTAGCCCATTTTCGAACCCTTTACCGACCGACGATCAGGGTTTTGCGCCCAACAGCAAAAAGGAAATGATTCCTCCACCTGAAAAAATTAAAAAAGATCAGCGCGAAGTTTTAACCGTTAAGAAAAGTGATTTTCGTACCAACAGCAAGCCTGAAGAAATCCCCTTACCGCATCAGCAAAACACCCTGACTGCGGCACAACTGTTTGAACGAAGCAGCGAGATTGCACGTTTAAGTGCAGAAATCGATAAACTGAAAAAGGCCTACCAGAAAGAAAAACACCATAAGTGGCTCACGGGTGCCAATGCGAAAGAATATAGATATGCCAGCTATCTGGATGCCTGGCGCGCCAAGGTCGAGCGCATTGGCAATATGAATTTTCCCAGCGAAATCAAACGCAATAGTATCTATGGCAAGGTGCTACTTGATGTGGCGATTAATCCCGATGGCAGCCTGCATTCGATGAAGGTCTTGCGTTCATCCGGCAATCGAATCATTGATCGCGCCGCCCAACGCATTGTGCGTATGTCTTCGCCCTTCCCACCTCTGCCGGCGGATATTCTTAAAGAAACCGATGTCCTTCACATCCCTCGTGAGTGGCGTTTCCAAAGATCCGGATTTGCGACGACATCACGTTAAAAAATAATTTGCGTTGAGCACTTGTCAGCTCTGTCATACTTCCTGATACTGCTATATATGACTTCTCTGATTAATCTAGCCAGCAAAACAGTGATTTTTGCACTGGCCATGCATACAAATATGATCCTTGGTGTGAGCTTTGATCTGGCCAACCACGGTAATGTTTATGCTATGGAAATCACTCAGGTGCACAGTAAAACAGACGAAGAACCTAAAAAGATTCCCATACCGCTCAAACAAAACACACTCACAGCTGAGCAACTTCTTGAAAGGGCTAACACGATTGAGCGTATGAGTGCTGAGATCAAAAAACTAAAAAAGGCTGTTCAAAATGAAAAACAGCATAGGTGGCTCCATGGCACGATAGCGAAAGAATATCATTATGCCCGCTATCGAGATACCTGGCGTGCCCAGATTGAACTCACTGCTAACATGATATTTAAACGTAACGGTATCAGTAAGTACGGCAAAGTACTGCTGGATGTGGCGATCAATCCCGATGGCAGTCTACATTCGACAAGAATATTGCGCTCATCTGGAAATAAAACTATTGATAAAGCCATCAAACTCATTGCTCGCATTTCTTCACCCTTCCAGCCTTTACCACCGGAAATTCTCAAAGATACCGATGTGTTACACATACCTATGGAATGGCGTTTTCAGAAGTCTGGTCTCGCCACCACATCACGTTGAACTTATTTTTTAAAAAATAAATTCGCATCCGCTCTTGTCAGCTCTGCCATGCTGCCCGATACTATAAAGTATGAGTTCTCTGATTGATCCAGCTGACAACCTGACCAATCACTTCCTGATTGCGATGCCAAACCTTGCCGATCCAAACTTTCACCACACCGTGACCTACATGTGTGACCATAATCCTGAAGGCGCAATGGGGCTGGTGATTAATCGACCCATGGATCTGTCACTGGGCGAGCTATTTGATTATCTCGATATTCAGAACGGTAAACAGGATATTCTCAATATCCCCGTTTATCAGGGTGGTCCGGTGCAAACCGAGCGGGGCTTTGTGCTGCATAAGCCCATGGGGGAATGGGAAGCCAGCATGCCAATTACCCCTCAGCTTGAACTCACCATGTCACAGGATATTATCGAAGCGATTGCCCATGGCGAAGGCCCGGATCAATACCTGATTGCGCTGGGTTACGCGGGTTGGGGTCAGGGTCAGCTCGAGGCCGAGCTGGCATCCAACGCCTGGCTCAGTGGTCCTGCTGAGAATGCGATTATTTTCGACAAGCCCATCGAGCAACGCTGGAATGCCTCTGCGGCCCTGTTGGGGGTCGAGATCAGCCAGATATCCAATGACATTGGGCATGCCTGAGGCCCAAACCCTGCTTGGTTTTGATTACGGAAAACAGCGCATCGGCATCGCCGTTGGCCAGACCCTGACCGCTTCCGTCACCCCCCTTACAACGCTCAAGGCCATCAAACAAAAGCCTGACTGGCGCTCGATTCAGGCCCTGATCGAGGAATGGCAACCCGATTTACTGGTGGTTGGCCTACCCCTGCACATGGATGGCAGTGAGCAATTACTTACCGAGGAGGCAAGACGTTTTGGACATAAACTCAAAGGGCGCTACAATCTACCCGTCGAATGGATCGACGAGCGCCTGACCTCCAATGAAGCAGAAGAGATTTTCCGCCAACAAGGTGGCAAAATGCGCTCAGACAAACAGGATATTGATAAAATCGCAGCAGGCCTGATCCTGCAAAGCTGGTTGAGCCAACATAATAACTAAAACATGTCAGAAAACGATGTAAAAAAACTCCTGGCCAAAATGGCGCAGGACACGCAGAAACGCCTGCAAGACAATCAGATCTCTGATCCTGTCATGATTGGTATTCAAACTGGCGGCGTCTGGGTTGCCGAAGCCCTGCATCAACAGCTAAAAATTAAAGAAGACCTCGGCAAGCTCAACATCAGCTTCTACCGCGATGACTTCACCCGTATTGGCATGCATCCAACAGTTCAACCATCCAGCCTGCCGTTTGCCGTCGATGATCGCCACATTATTCTGGTTGATGATGTCTTACATACTGGTCGCACCATCCGCGCGGCATTAAACGAAATCTTTGATTATGGTCGACCCGCCTCCGTCATACTCGCCGCGCTGGTTGAACGCAGTGGTCGCGAACTGCCCATTTGCGCGGATATCGTTGGTAAGCGCATTGACCTGTCCGAGACTCAACACATAAAACTGACTGGCCCCGAGCCACTGACACTGGAACTCCAGGAGGGCAAGTGAAGAATCAGGATATCCAGCTCGACACACAGGGACGGCTGCGCCACTTCCTCACGATTGAGGGATTAAAACGTGATATTCTGAACGACATACTTGATACCGCTGAAAATTTTTCCACCGTCGGTACACGCACCGTTAAAAAAGTTCCACTGCTGCGCGGCAAGACCATCGCCAATCTCTTTTTTGAAGCCAGCACCCGCACGCGCACAACTTTTGAACTCGCAGCGAAACGCCTTTCTGCTGATGTACTCAACATCAATATTGATACCTCATCAACAACCAAAGGTGAAAGCCTGCTCGATATGCTGCGTAACCTT
>JAOULB010000105.1 GCA_029882235.1 Gammaproteobacteria bacterium
GCGGAGTCTATTCGCATGCACCCGGATCAGGACACACTCAAGGGTATGATGGTCGATGCCGGTTTTGAACGTTGCGAGTACTTCAATCTCACCGGAGGTATTGTCGCCCTGCATCGCGGCTATAAACTTTAGTTCAGAAGTAGCCCGTATGTAATAAAATGAAATACGGGATCCCGGATTCCACTTCGTTTCATCCGGGCTACATGATGCTTCGCGGCTATAAACTGTAATTTTGAGTAGGGTGGGACGACTGCATGGAGCAGTTACCGATCGCCCACCATAAACAAATCAACAAGACCAAGGTGGGCAATGCCCACTCTACAAAATGATGGTGTGGCATGAACACTCAACACATACAATACGCCGGTTTCTGGCGTCGCCTGGGCGCAACATTCACCGATGCGCTGCTGGTGGTTACGCTCACCGCACCCCTGCAATATCTCATTTATGGCCATGACTATTTTCGCTGGCTGATCAGAAACATCGACCTGTTTAATGCTTATGGCGTCTGGGATGCCATCATCACACGCATTATTCCTTTATTAGTCATTGTCGCGCTCTGGCATTTAATGGGTTCGACACCGGGCAAACGCCTGTTCCATTGCAAAATTGTCGATGCAGCAACATTGGGCCCGTTAAGCTGGCGCCAGTGTTTTACCCGCTTGTTTACTTATGCGGCATCTATACTGCCGTTTTATCTTGGCTTTCTCTGGATCGGCTGGGATAAACACAAACAAGGCTTTCACGATAAACTCGCGCATACGCTGGTCCTGCATAGCCCCGACGACTACGGTACTGAAAGTCTGTCTGATTTAATGGCGACAAACACATGAGTCTTTTTGCCGAATTTGAAACCGCACTTACCGCGACAATCGAAAATGCGGCCAATGTCTATTTGCGCCAGTCACCTGAAAGTCTCGACAAGCTGGCAAAATTACAGGGCAAGGTCATTGCCGTTGAATTACGCGGTATTCAACAGACACTCTATTTGCGGCCCGATCATCAGGGCCTGCTGGTGCAAGGCCACCATGAAGGTGAAGTGGATGCCTCTTTATCCGGCACACCCCTTTCCTTTGCCGAACTCTCACTTAGCCCCCATGCCAATCGGGTACTGTTTCGTGGCGATGTAAAAATTAGCGGTGATATCCGCCTGGGTCAGGACTTCAAACGCATTCTTGATGAGCTGGAAATCGACTGGGAAGAGCTATTGTCAAAATACACGGGGGATGTGATCGCACATAAGGCCGGTGATTTGCTGCGTGGCCTCAGCCAGTGGAGCAAGGCGGCACTGCGACAGACCGGTGAAAATGCTGCCGAATACCTGCAACAGGAATCCTTTGATCTACCCATAGCCGCAGAAGTCGAGCCCTTCATCAAGGGTGTCGATATCCTGCGTGATGATGTTGAACGCCTCGCCGCACGTGTGGCGCGACTACGGCAAAACCTCAATTCGTAGTAAAAACTTTACCCACCCACCACCAACTGTAGGGTGGGCACGACTGCATGGATGCAGGAGCTAGAGTAACGCATGGAGCAGTTACCGATCGCCCACCACAACGGCCATTAAAAATTTCTTTGGTGGGCAGTGCCCACCCTACAACTTTGAACTCACCTTTACCGTCATTCCGGCGCATGCCGGAATCCAGAAAGAAAAAACTGGACCCCAGCAGACACCGGGGTGACGACGCTCATCACCCTACAACTTTGAACTCACCTTTACCGTCATTCCGGCGTATGCCGGAATCCAGAAAGATAAGACTGGACCCCGGCATACGCTGGGGTGACGACGCTCACCAACTAAAAGCACTTTATTCCTGCATAAATTCAACTATTTCAGGCTGAAAAAATAGCGCTAAATTCCGTTTAGGCGGTGCAAAGCGCGTGCGAATCGAGTATCCTTGTCGGCCCAAAATTAACAAGCCCAGTAAATTCTTACATCAATGAGCAAGTTACCTGATTTTACCGAAGCCGAAGCCAAAACCATCGACGACATCCTGGTCGAACGTTATGGCAAAGCCGTCAAGACCGAGCATGCGGATATCGAAATGCCATCCAAAGATGACGAACTGGTCTACGCCTGTCCAGCAATTTACTGGGAGCAAAGCGGCTGTCACTTCATTATCGCCAAGACCGGTGAAGGCGAATTTGCCAGCCAGTTCTTCTATGGCGCAGAGGAACAGTTTAATACAGGACAGGAATTTTACGATGATGTACGCGAATGCCTGATTGCCACCTTGCGTGTCCAGGCGAACCACGAACTGAAAAAGAAAGGCGCTATTGAATAATTAAGATTCGGAATAATTAACCTCTTATCTCTTTAACTATTAATTAATATAACTCAGGAGAATTTCACCCATGGCCGCGAAGAAAAAAGCCAAAAAGAAAGTTGCCAAGAAAAAGGTAGCTAAGAAAAAAGCCAAGAAGAAAGTTGCTAAGAAAAAACCAGCTAAGAAAAAAGCCAAAAAGAAAGCTGCGAAGAAAAAGCCAGCTAAGAAAAAAGCCAAGAAAAAGGCGAAGAAGAAAGCTGCACCAAAAGTGCCACCTAAAAATGCATTCTATGCACAGTCTGGTGGTGTAACTGCGGTCATTAATGCCTCTGCTGCGGGTGTGATCGAAGCCTGTCGCGCAGCCGGCAATAAAATCGGTAAGGTCTATGCCGGTCGCAACGGTATTATCGGTGCGCTGACTGAAGATCTGATCGATACATCAAAAGAATCCGCTGCAACAATTAAAGCACTGCGCCACACGCCTTCAGGTGCCTTTGGTTCATGCCGCTTCAAACTGAAATCACTGGAAGCCAACAAGCGTGAATACGAACGTCTGATCGAAGTATTCAAAGCGCACAACATTGGTTACTTCTTCTATAACGGTGGTGGTGACTCAGCAGACACCTGCTACAAGATCTCACAGCTGTCGAAAGAAATGGGCTTCCCTATTCAGGCGATCCATGTACCCAAGACCGTTGATAACGATCTGCCCATCACAGATAACTGCCCTGGCTTTGGTTCTGTTGCCAAGTATGTTGCCGTTTCTACACGTGAAGCTTCATTCGACGTCGGCTCTATGGCCAAGACGTCAACTAAAGTCTTCATCGTTGAAGTAATGGGCCGTCACGCTGGCTGGATTGCCGCTGCCGGTGGTCTGGCATCAACAGATGACATCCACATTCCTATTGTCATCCTGTTCCCAGAAGTGGAATTCAATGAAGAAAAATTCCTCGCCAATGTGAAAGAAAAGGTTGAGAAATTTGGTTACTGTTCTGTTGTAGTTTCTGAAGGTGTTCACTATCCAGACGGCAAGTTCCTTGCTGAAACGGGCCTGAAAGATGCCTTTGGCCACAGCCAGCTCGGCGGTGCCGCGACCGTTATCAGTGGCATGATCCAGAACAAACTGAGTCTGAAAAACCACTGGGCTGTTGCCGATTATCTGCAACGTGCAGCACGTCATATCGCTTCGAAGACTGACGTCGACATGGCCTATGCCATGGGTAAAGCGGCTGTTCAGTTTGCACTGAAAGGTCACAACTCAGTAATGCCTACCGTTGATCGCATCTCTAACAAACCATTCAAATGGAAAGTCGGCATGGCTGACCTCGCCAAGGTTGCCAATGTTGAGAAAATGATGCCGAACAACTTCATCACCCCAGATGGCTTTGGTATTACAAAAGCCTGTCGCGACTACATGGAACCATTAATCAAAGGTGAAGACTACCCACCTTATAAAGATGGCATGCCCAAGTATGTTCGCATCAAAGGTGTTGCAGTACCGAAGAAATGTCCACCGTTTAGTCTATAAACGACACTGGCATTAAAAAAAGAAAGGGCGCTTTATGCGCCCTTTTTTATTATCATTCCAATCATCATGATCGAAATCCTCAACTCCCCCTACACCATTGCGCTAATATTTTTCATTATCGCCTTTGTTTATTCATCCGTTGGTCTGGGTGGTGGTTCATCCTATACCGCCATGATGGCGATTCTCGGGTTTAGCACCCTGGCTATTCCACTTATCACACTCATGCTTAATCTGCTGGTCACGGTGATTGGCAGTTTTAATTACATTCGCCACAAACATGCACGCTGGAATCTGATCCTCCCTTTCCTGGTCACCTCGATCCCTATGGCCTATCTGGGTGGGACTTTGCAGCTAGACAAACTGACCTTCTACTGGGTGCTGATGATTTCACTGCTGTTTGTCGCTGCACGCATTTATCTCTGGCAGGATATGAGGATTCAACTCAACATTTCCGCCAGAGCCAAATTACTGCTCTCACTGGCAGCAGGATCAATACTGGGTCTGGTTGCGGGGATTGCAGGTATCGGTGGCGGTGTTTATCTAATCCCACTGATTATTATTCTGGGCCTCGGCACAACCAAAGAAGCCGCGGCCAGCGGCACGATCTTTATCTTCATCAACTCCATCAGCGGCATCGCTGCACGCCTGCAATACAACCGCATCGACATCAGCGAATACCTGCCGATGATCATTGCCGTCATCATCGGTGGTCTGCTTGGCTCACACCTCGGCGCGGTACGTTACAAGCCCCGCACCATGGAAAAAATCCTCGGCATCATCATTGTGATTGCCATCGTGTTGTTGATGCGGAGACTTTATTAATAGCTTGCAGCAAATCTAAACAGTAGCCAGCATATCCAGAGGGCTACGTGCTCCGCTTGGTCCTCTTTTAGCGACATGAGTATAAATTTGTGTTGTTTTCAAATCCTTATGACCAAGCAGTTCCTGTATGGTTCGGATATCATAGCCATCCTCAAGCATGTGTGTCGCAAACGAGTGGCGCAGCGTATGCGTTGTCACCCTTGTCGATAAAGACAGTTCACGAACAGCTGCCTTAATTGCCCGCTGTAAATTTTTTTCATAGATATGATGTCGACGAATTATTTTTGTACGCGGACACATAGAGTGATTTTTTGCAGGAAACACCCACTGCCATGGCCACTCTTTGCCAGCATTTGGGTACTTACGTTCTAAGGCATGGGGCAGATAAACGCCTGCAGCATTTTCACCCCTATCCCTTTCAAACAATCGTTTAGAATATAAAAACTGATTTTTTAATGGCTCGACAAGCACATCAGGTAAGAGCGTTACTCGATCTTTATCTCCTTTACCTGAACGAACAATAATATTCTTCCGATCAAAATCAACATCCTGAATTCTTAACCTCACCGCCTCCATTAACCTCATACCCGTTCCATAAAGTACCGATGCAAGCAATTTGTGTTCACCACGAATTGCTTCCAGAAGGCGGACGACATCATGTTTCGACAATACAGTTGGAAGTCTGACTGGCCGTTTGGCACGAATCACATCATCGATCCACTCAATTTCGATATTTAGTACTTTCTGATATAAGAATAACAGTGCGGAAAGTGCTTGATTTTGAGTTGAAGCTGAGACATTCTTTTTAACAGCAAGGTGTGTAAGGAATTCTGTCACTTCCGGCTTACCCATGTCTTTCGGGTGGCGTTTATTGTGAAAGAAAATAAAGCGACGAATCCATTGCAGATAAACTTCTTCAGTACGAATACTGTAGTGGTGTACTCGCAAAACATTGCGAACCTGATCCATTAAACGTGGTTGTTTCATATTGCCTCCTTGCAAAAAATAGGGTTAAGCCCACTAAAATAGGTTAACCCATTGAATATATTGAAATCAAGTTTTTATTTGGTCCTAAAAAGCCCGTTTAAACGGGCCTTTTAGGACCTCTAATTTAAGTTATATGTAAGAAATGAAATACATACCAATACTACTATTATTTTTATCAACCCCTGCATATGCAGAAGTATCTGATAAAATGCCATCCATGTATCAACTATGGCTTTATAGCGCTATTGGTTTTATTGTTATTTTATTTTTAGTCCGCTGGTCACTATGGTTTATTGTTTTAGCGGTGTTATCTGCATTATTCTTCGGCACAGCATCATATGAAACATTTGCCGACCCTTATATAGGCCCCGCCATTATAAAAGAACAAGGCTTACCATATATTGTGTCTTCTTATTCAATGTGCATATTTATAATTATTGGAACCATTACTGGTTCATTATTGCATATCAAGAACAAACACATAACAAGTAAGTCAAGTTCGCCAGCAAAAGACACTGGCTTGGACCGGCCAAAAAGCGGCCGGCCACTTACTTAGGCGTTAGGTATAAAAAAGGATATTAAATAATGTTATTTCGATTCCTATTAACCACATTTACAATTTTAGCGCTTAATGGTTGCGGAACCGTAATAACAGTTACGCAAGGAGATGAGATTTATCGAGACACATGTGATGGGGTGCCAAGGATTTATAGTGGAACTATATTCGACTCGCGATGCATTTATCATCCTGACAAAGCTGGTGCAAATAATATGGAACTATTTTGCCTAATTGATTTACCGCTAAGTATCTTATTAGACACATTAATTCTTCCTTATACAATTTACACGCAGATTAGATATGGTTCATATGGTATAGAGTGTAGCGAATCTATGTAGTGATATTATTAAGTTATTAACATGAGACCTAACAAGCCAATCAAGATCGCACGCAAAAGGCGCGTGCTGGGACCGCCAAACTGCGGCGGCCCCTTATTGAAACGTTAGAAGAATAATTATGGAAAAATGGAAATACAAAGAAGAATATAGTGCATGCCAACTAACTGCTGATTTTAGTGGATTTTTCAAGCTATCTCTTATTATTGGTGTTTGCTTTGGTATAGGATTTATCCCATTTGCCTATATTGCCAATGTTAAACCCGATACAGCTGGAATGGACTATTTATTCCTGCTTGTATTTTCAATCATTGGTGGGCCGCTAGTTGGTATCCTTTTTGGCATTCAGTCTGCCTTACTCGGCTATTTTCCATATAAGTGGATTATGAAAAAAACACAAGGCATCACCGTAACTGGAAAGGTTACAGGGTTGACTGAAAACATAAATGAATAAATCTTCTAACAATCGCTTCGTGCGGGACCACCTAACTGCTCCGCTTCGCTGTGCACTATCACCACTTTGATGGACAGTCATTGACTAAACATCGAAGAGGAATAAGAAATGGGACTTACCAAGAAAA
>JAOULB010000450.1 GCA_029882235.1 Gammaproteobacteria bacterium
CGATGCCATGCAAATGAAGTTATTGCGTGTGATTCAAGGCCAGCAGGTGACACGCGTCGGTGGACTTAAACCCGTCGATATCGATGTGCGCTTTATTGTTGCGACGAATCAGAATCTACCGGAGGCAGTTGCTGCAGGCCGTTTCCGTCATGACCTCTATCATCGTTTAAATGTGGTCAGTCTAACCATGCCCTCGCTGCGCGATCGACGTGATGATATACCTTTACTGCTGCAATTCTTCATCGAGAAATTTGCTCAGCAGTATCATCGTGAGGTGCAGGGTTTCGAACCCCGTTCGATTCAACGTCTGATTGATTATGACTGGCCCGGTAATGTCAGAGAGTTACAGAATCTGGTTGAACGCCATGTGGTGCTGGCGGATCGGAGTGTCATGCAGCTCGAACATCCCGTTGGTGATCGTGTTGCGGATGAGCAGGGCATTGATGCGGGTTTGCCGAGTTTGCAGGAACTTGAACGACGCTATATCGAAAAGGTATTACAACATTTTAATAATAATCGTGAGCAAACAGCATCAACGCTGGGCATCAATAAATCGACCCTGTGGCGCAAACTCAATGCGGACAGTAAAACAGAAGCAGATCCCGAAACCAGTGCCAGTGAGCAAAATTAGACACTAAATTGCAATCTGCTCGTGCAATATGCACGATTTAAACTGTTCATTATTTAACCAATTTTCCTCAACACGCTGTTTTCAATCATGTTTTGAAACTGGCACAAATCTTGGTATATATAAAGCACTCTAAAACCATAAGATGAGGAAATAATATGCAACGTAGAAGCTTTCTCAAAGGCACGCTTGCAAGCAGCGCCCTCGCTGTAGCAGCAGGTGCTGGATTGCTGAATCCACGTCAGGTACTGGCTGCATGGCCCGAATCTGCCTTTACATCAAAAAGCACTAATGATGCAATGGGTAGTTTGTTTGGTACTGCGGACAACACTCCAAGCAACAAAATCAAGGTTAAAGCCCCTGATATCGCTGAAAACGGTGCTGTAGTACCTGTTTCTGTTACTACGCCACTGTCTGCAACGGCAATTGCCATTATTGCAGAAACAAACGGCACACCATTGGCCGCTAACTTTGAGTTAGCTGGCAGCGCCAAAGGCTTTGTCTCCACTCGTATCAAAATGCGCAAGACTTCAGACGTTATCGCTGTTGTTAAGTCTGGTGGCAAACTGTATACGGCCCGTAAAAACGTTAAGGTCACCATCGGTGGTTGTGGCGGTTAAGGCATAAACGAGGAGAAAAGAACATGGCAACATCAATACGTATTCGCGCCAAAGCCAAAGGTGATGAAGTTACAGTTAAATCACTGATTACTCACCCAATGGAAACTGGTCAGCGTAAAGACAAAAAAACTGGCGACAAGATCCCTGCTCACTACATCACTGAAGTGAAGTGTGAACACAATGGTAAAACTGTTGTGACTGCACAGTGGGGACCTGCAGTATCTAAAAACCCTTACCTGTCATATAAATTTGCTGGCGGTAAAGCTGGCGACGCAGTGAAGTTAACCTGGGTCGACAACAAGGGTAAAAGCGATTCTGCTGAAGCCAAAATCAAATAATCTATTTTTATAGATTTGATGAAAGAACGGAGACCCTGGTCTCCGTTTTTTTATGTCTACAATCTTTAGTTTGCTCGGGTATTATATGATCGACAATATGAGCAGAGGACACTATGCACAGCGACGCACCGAATAATTCAGATCTGCTGGAGTATGTAGAGCTTGGCCCGGCCGATGCGG
>JAOULB010000451.1 GCA_029882235.1 Gammaproteobacteria bacterium
GTGTGTGGCTTAACCAGCTCCGAACGACCTTCCTTAACCAGTCTTATTGCCGTTGATACATCGATCTCATATATACCACTAATGCCGAGTACATCTGTAACCGTTGATTTACTGACAATCTGATTGCCGCCCTGACTGATAGCATCGGCGAGACAGGTTTCTGTTTCTGCAATCAGGGCAGGAATATTCGATTCCTGATCGAGTTGAGGTTCTAAAATACCAATACTCACGGTCACACCAAACTTGGAATCTTTAACTTTAAATTTGAGTGCCTCAATTTTACTGCGTAGGCGTTCAGCCATTTGTTCGGTGTCATCCATATTGGCGTCGAGCAGTAACATGCCAAACTTGGCCAGGCCTATGCGCGCAAGCTTATCTTCATTTCTAACCTGTGCAGAGAGTTGTTTGCCAATTTCTTTGAGAATGTTATCGGCGATAGCCTTACCGTTTTTGATAAATAGACCATCAAAGTTGTCGATATCCATACGCACCAGAAGGAAGTGGCCGCCATGACGTTTTATATAAGCCAGTGTTTCTTCTGCTGCCTTACAAAAATACCGCTGGCCACCAAGGCCAGTGATTTCATCAACGGTTGATTGTCGTTCAAGCAGTGCAGATGTTTCAGAGAGGCGTCTTGCCGTGAGTTCAGATTGCACATTGGCTTTAGCGCGGGCCTTAAGCTGAATCGATTCGAAGGGCTTACTAATAAAGTCAGTTGCACCTTTATTCAGTGCATCCTGCTGCGCTTCTTCATCATCCTCCTTGCCAGTAATAATAATGACAGGGATCTCACGGATGTGTTCTTCGTCTGATTTTCGTATGCGCTCAAGCAGACCATAGCCATCAAGATAGGGCATGGAAAGATCGGTGAAAACGACCTGGATGGAGTCATCATTCAAGAGTAAAGTCCAGGCGTCTTCCCCATGCGAGGCTTCAACCACGTCATAGTCCTTGCCCAGAATTTTGGCAATGGCTCGACGCATGACCTTGGAGTCATCAACGGCGAGAATGCGGGGTTTGGCTTGAGCGGATTTACTCATATTTGTAATTGTCAGAGTGTCTTGTTGTTTTTATTAATAGTCCTGAAAAGGATAGTATTTTAAGGCCATACTGCCAAGTGTATTCGCTCTTTCAACCTTGCATTTGGCCGGGTATTGGCGTAGTTTTTTGCCTGTATCTAAATGAATTCTGACGCTGAGGTCTTCGTGAAAAAACTATTTTCTGGTTTAATTATTCTGCTCTTATCCTTGAGTAATAGCCTGTTTGCCGAGGATGAACGTGATCGGTATATGAAAATTTATACCATTAGCGGAAGTTTCGAAGAGGTCAGAGATGATCTGGAACTGGCAATTACGGGACGCGGTATTCGTATCAACCTGATCTCACACATCGGTGATATGCTGGTGAGAACAGGCAAGGATATTGGTCGTACCAAACAGGTGTTTGCCCATGCCCAGGCGTTTGAATTCTGTAATTCGACCGTATCACGTAATACCATGGAGGCCGATCCACATAATATCGTGTTCTGTCCCTATGTTATCGCGGTATACAGTCTACCCAATGAAAAAGATAAGACTTATGTTGCTTATCGGCGCCCGGTATTATTTGGCTCTGCAAAGTTAAAAAAAGCCCTGCAGCAAATTGAAGATATGTACGAAGATATTATTAGTGAACTGAAATAAGTTGATTGAGTTTGAGAATGTTTAAGTTAACTATGATCCTGATTTGTAGCCTGTTTCTGCTTAACACACCGCAGG
>JAOULB010000107.1 GCA_029882235.1 Gammaproteobacteria bacterium
AATCCACTAATTCTTTGCTATTATCTGGCCCATGTCGGCCTCTTCATCTAAAAAAGTCATTTTTGCTGCCCTGATTGGTAATGGCTTAATCACCATTACAAAGTTTATTGCTGCGGGTTTGACCAATAGTTCTGCAATGTTATCTGAGGGTATTCACTCACTTGTTGATACCGGTAATCAGGTGTTATTACTGCATGGTATACGTCAGTCACAAAAACCACCCGATGAAAAATTTCCATTTGGACACGGTAAGGAAATCTATTTCTGGGCCTTTGCAGTTGCGATTCTTATATTTGCTGTGGGTGCGGGTGTTTCTATCTATGAGGGCGTGCATCATATTCTTGACCCGACACCGATGAAAAGCCCGCATGTGAACTATATTGTGCTTGGTCTATCTATTTTGTTTGAAGGTGCCGCCTGGTATTTTGCCTTTAAGGAATTTAGTAAAACCAAAGGTAACTGGGGTTATGTTGAAGCCGTTAAACGCGGTAAGGACCCTTCCATGTTTGTGGTGCTGTTTGAAGACTCAGCTGCGATGCTGGGCTTGCTCATTGCACTGGCGGGTGTTGGTTTATCTCAATATACAGGTAACCCAGTATACGATGGCATTGCCTCAGTGATGATCGGTATGGTGCTCGGCGGAACCGCAATCTGGTTGGCTTATGAGACCAAGAGTTTATTGATTGGCGAAAGTGCAAACCCTGAAGTCAAGAATGAGATAAAGCGGATATTAAATTCAGAATCATCAATCAAGAGTACTAACGAAATACTGACCATGCATATGGGACCAGAATTTATTCTGGTTAATATCAGTGTTGACTTTCGTGATGATATCCCCATCGGCACCATTGAAAAAACAATTGCAGACATCGATCGAAAAATAAAATCAAAAGTGCCTGAGGCAAAGCGTATCTTTGTTGAGGCTGAAGCGGGTAAAGGCTATTAATATAATAAATATAACCAGGGAGAAATAAAATGGACGAACCAATGCAGGCTCAAACACAGACCCAGACATTACCTTTTAATTTCACAGGTAAAGCGACTGAATATTTTGGTATCTGGATAGTCAATGTTTTACTGATAGTTATTACGCTAGGGCTTTATATGCCCTGGGCCAAGGTAAGAACGCGTCGTTATTTTTATGGGAATACCTTGCTGGATGATTCACCTTTTGATTTTACCGGCAGCCCCATTGCTATTCTTAAAGGTTACTTGCTCGCAATTGTATTCTTTGCGATTTATTATGCAGCAATCAATGTATACCCTTTGAGTCAGTTCATTTTTCTGATTCTGTTTTTATTATGTATGCCCTGGATTGTTGTTCGATCAATGATATTCCGCGCGCATAACAGTGTATTTAGAAATATTCGCTTTGGGTTTAAAAAGGATTACATGGGGGCTGCGAAGATCTTTATCGGGCTACCATTATTGATGCTGCCAACCATTGGCTTGATTGTGCCTTATTTAATTTATCGGCAAAAAAGATTTTTTGTAGATAACAGTAGTTTTGGAACGACGCCTTTTAGTTTTCACGCTACGGCAGGGCCATTTTATAAATATTATGCCATTGTATTTCTTATCCCCTTCATTGGGGTTATTGCGGCGATTGCCATCCCGGCATATCATGGTTACGTGACTACAGCTCAGTCTAGTTCGTTTATTAATAGTGTCGATGATCCAACAGGGGTTTCTGGGATTATTGAGAATGTTACTATACTGGGATCCATGCTGATCTATCTTCTAATGTTTTCATATTTGAATGCACGAATTAATAATCTGGTGTGGAACAATATTGAAATTGATAATAATAATTTTTCCAGTTCGCTGCGAGCCCGTGATTTGTTCTGGCTCTATTTGTCTAATTCATTCGTAATTATTTTAAGCTTTGGTCTTATGGTGCCCTGGGCAAAAATACGCATGGCAAGATATCGTGCCTCTAAGCTATCACTTTTGGCAGTGACTGATCTGGATGGTTTTGTTAAGAATGAACAGGAGCAGGTCAATGCGATTGGGGAAGAGGTTGGAGAAATCTTTGATGTTGATATAGGCCTGTGATTTCATTACCTGCATATCGTTATGATGGAAAGACTTCTGCGCGGCAGGAGGTGAGTCTGAATTTTTTTGATTCAGGTGAAGTTCAGATTAAAAGTCTGGACCTTGATCTACGCTATCAGCTTGATGATATCAGCTCGACACCTAAAGTTGGCAAGATTCGTGCTCAGTTTAAGTTTCCTGACGGTTCAATGTGTGAGGTTAATGATCACCCAGAACTCGATGCTGCACTGGCGCTGTTACCACAGTCATTTCAAAACAAGGTGCATACAATCGAAAATCGATTGATCGCCATCGTGGGTGTGTTGGTTCTTGCGATTGTTGTTCTCTATGGTGTTATTCAGTATGGAATACCAATGGGTGCTAAATATGTTGCCCACGCGATTCCGATCGAAATTGAAAAAAATATGGGCAAAGATGCACTGCAAATTTTTGATAAATTCATGTGCAAACCCAGTCAGTTACCTTTAAAAAGGCAGCAACAATTAGCCGTAAAGTTTATTGATGAACTTGACTCTGGCAGGGATTTACCTCTGCAAATACATTTCCGCTTTTGTGAGAAGATTGGCCCTAATGCCTTTGCCTTGCCCTCTGGAATCATTGTCATGACAGATGCCATGGTCAAGCTGGCAAAGCATGACAATGAATTGCTTGGTGTCTTTGCGCACGAAGTCGGTCATGTCGAAGGTCGCCACATTATGCGCCATATTCTGCAGGACTCAGTGACGGCGCTGTTACTGGTGTTGTTAACAGGGGATGTTGGTTCTGCAAGCTCATTGGCTGCGGCCTTACCGACGCTGCTGGTGCAGGCAAAATTCTCGCGGGATTTTGAAACGGAGTCAGATGACTATGCCGCGAACTTCCTGCGCAAACGTGATATTTCAACGCATCACCTGGCCGATATCCTCAAGCGCATGTCTGAGCTGGACAAATCCGGTGGAAGCATCCCCGGGTTTTTGTCTACACATCCATTGACTGAAGATCGGATTCTACGACTAAAATCATTCAATTCGTTAAACAAAAACGGGTCTAACTGATCTGCGGCACTACCAGTTTCAGCTTCTTCATGGTTAAATAAACTCAGTATGTCAGTGAATGACAGGAGGTAAGCACAATGAAAAAACTACTACTATCAATATCACTATTATCATTTATGTTTTTGGGACCATTAGCCCCAAGCATTGCCGAAGACGATGATACGATGAAGGTGGTTTATCATGCTGACTTTGCTGATCCACGTCGTATGAGTGCCATGATCACCAGTATCACAAATATGGTGACGACTTATACCAGTGATTTAATCGAGTTTGATGTGCGTATTGTGTTTGTTGCCCATGGCATTCGTTTTCTTACCCAGGACAAACTGGCGAAGACACCTTTTGCAGAAGATGCGAAACTGGCCAAGGTGAAGGCATCCATCATGGAGCGGCTGGCAGGACTGGAAGATGTTTATGGCGTCAAGTTGGAGCTATGCGATATTACGCGACAGGGCATTAAACTTAAAAAGGAAAAGTTAATGCCGAAAGTAAATCTAGTGCGTTCCGGCGTCGTCCAGATTGCTACGCTACAGAAAAAAGGTTTTGCCTATCTTAAAGTGGAATAGTGGTTCTTTATTTTAAGTGATTTTCAATAATATTGACGCGTACGTCATATGGGAAAAAACTGTGTAGGGTGGGCACTGCCCACCAGTGAAGGATAAAATGCAATCAAGGTGGGCACTGCCCACCCTACAAAACTAACAACAACTGGTCGTTGACTTTGGCTTTATGCCTTCAATTGTTGCTGAGACGACATAATCAGTGACATTATGATCGGGAGCCCAGTCCCGAATGAATTCTTTTGACTCATCTTTTGGTTCGATTCGAACTTGTTCAAAGCCTGCATCACTAATCATTGTTACTAGATCGTCAATTAAAGAGGCGTTACCCATGCAACCAGCAATCAAGGCAGGGTCATTGCGCATGTCTTCAGGTAGTTCAACTGTGGCAACAACGTCGGATATAGCAAGACGTCCACCGGGTTTGAGAATGCGGAAGGCCTCATGAAATACGCGCGTCTTGTTGGGTGACAGGTTAATCACACAGTTTGAAATAATGACATCTGCTGTGTTATCCGCGACCGGCAGGTTTTCGATTTCGCCCAGTCGAAACTCAACATTGGTAAAGTTACCTTTAACGGCATTGTTGCGTGCTTTGCTGAGCATGTCAGGCGTCATGTCGATGCCGATGACATGGCCTGTTTCTTTTACTTCTGCCGAGGCGAGGAAGCAATCAAAACCCCCACCGGCACCCAGATCAACCACAGTTTCACCAGGCTGGAGTGCGGCAATGGCCTTGGGGTTGCCACAACCCAGACCCATGTCGGCACCATCAGGGACCTGGTCGAGTTCTTCCTGTGAGTAGCCAAGGCGGGTGGAGATCAGGGTATTAATCGCCGCATCATCCGAGACCCCACAGCAGCTACTTTCGATGCCACAGGCGTCACCCTCATTATTGCTTTGTGCGACCTTGGCATAGGCATCACGTACCTGCTGGCGATGATTATCGTGCTGCTGGTGTGTGGTGTCGGTGTCCGCAGCACAGCAGTCTGAAGCAGTTGTATTCTTGGGGGAGCAGCAATCTGAACTCATGTTGAAATCCTCATAGGTATAACAGCTGTCAAAATAGCCCGTTAGTCCTGGGTCGGCAGCAGGCTAAAATGCAGGGCCTAGGTTACTAAAATCGGGGCAAAAACAACAGAACAAAACGGACTTAAAAACGGGATCAATACTATAGATACACCACTGTAATTTTTTCGGAAGCAGCTTTCGATTTTGTTGCAGCGGGATTTAGAGCTGATTTCTACTTTTCTGATAATTATTTTGTGTATATGGCAGTACAAAAATATCTTTTAATACGCCTGCATTGATCGTGATCAGTGAAGATGCTTATAGCTTATGCTAAATAAAGATTAAGTGATGTAAATCTATAACTGGATTTATTTCGACGTGGACTGAACTTACAAAAAATATATAGTTTTAGCAATGTGAGCAAGGAGGCAGCCATGCGAGCGATGTATACATATTTTTATCAACCTGATAAGCATTATCATTCTAAGTTGAATAAGAATATTGCATTGCATTATGTAATAAATGTACTGGCAATGCTGGGTGCAATTTTTCTTATAGTGATATTACTTATGAGCCCGAGTATTGTATCGGTTTGGAACAAGCTGAGTCAGTTCGATGAAACAGCAATAAGTACATATAAAAATGTTGCCGACACATTAATTGAGTCAGGCAACCCTGCTGTGGCCACTGTATGGCGAGCACCTGTTAAAGCCGATATGAAAATTGAAGATATCGAAAAGGCTATGGATTTTGTCGCAGCAGAATATAATCTTAAACGCGTCGGTGAATCTATTCTGTTTGACGATAAAAACCAGAAAATAGTGGAGTCCTTAACCGGGGTTCCGTACCGATACTCTAAAACTTATATGTACTGTAATGCCGTAACGGCAGCAAAAATGTTCCATCATAACCCTGCGTATTCAGCATATACCCCGTGCCGAATAACGTTAATCGAAGATGCCGGGGGCCAGCGTTGGTTGTACACATTAAATATCGACATGATGATTTTTGGTGGGACGCCTTTGCCTGATGATTTAAAACAGGCTGCATTGCAAATTCGAAACGGTATACAGGCCATAATGCACTATGGTGCTACAGGCGAAATGTACTAGTTATGCAGTAATGAATATTGATAAATGAATTATGGATGTTAAAACAGGAAGAGCAATACCAGCAGATAATGGGAAAAGTATTGTGTAATCATGGACAAGATAGGCTGCAACGTAAGCTAATAGAGGAGAAACAAGCATGAATATTAAAATGGCAGATGTTCTACTCCACATTGATGAGAACACCAGTAAAGAACAGCGCGAGTCTTTGCGTGATACTATATTGGTTCTGGACGGCGTCATGTCAGCAGATTATAAAGATGACAGACCCCACTTGATGATTGTTGGATACGACCCAGATGTAATTAACTCAAGCAAATTTCTATCAGCGGTCAATTCCAAAGGGCTTCATGCTGAACTGATTGGGCTTTAGAAAAAACGATATTCAAATTCGACATCAATGTAAGGGAGAGGCGACTTACCAGATAGTCTACATTGTCTGGCATGGTCTTAGTTGTCTTTATTAATCGTAACCCATAAAAATGTTTCTCCACCAATATTAATGTTTTCGGCGGATTCTATACTAAAACCAGTATTTTCCAGATCAGCATAAAGATCATCAGTATGCTTGTGACTATAGAACAGTTTTTGATCCATGAACTCTTTATAACCATCAAATTCATTGCTGCCGGTATATTCTTTAGTCGCATAGGTAAACATGGCCTGTCCACCGGGCTTTAACCAGGTATAGAATTTCCTAAACATGTCTGCGTGATCGTTGGCAGGTATGTGGAACAGACTATAACTTGCAGTGATAGCGGCAAATTGATCTGGTTCGAAATCAACTTCACGAATATCGGAATGAATCGTTTTCATTTCGGGTACATACTTTTTTGCTAACTCGAGCATCTGTGATGAAAAATCGACACCAGTCACAGACCAGTCTCTATCAATAAAATAACGCGCAACGGGCTCACCTGCACCACAGCCCAGATCGAGCAGGGCATCCTGTTGATGATTTAACTGATTAAAAAATGTCGCCAGTATTGCGGACATATCAAATTGGTCACGATTCTGTTCATAGGTTTTGGCAAAGCCGTCATAGATTTCCTGTAGTGATGAGCTCATTCGTTTCCTTCAGTGTTATTGCATTTATGTTTGCTTAGTAAGTTTAGGCGAGTAAATTTCACAATGCTTGTCTGTTTATAAATTTGTCTACACTTCCACAATTTATAGGTATTTATGTTTACATCTATATAATCATCTACTAATATTTGAGCCGGGATATAAAATAATAATG